>JACFNW010000664.1 GCA_019454665.1 Fimbriimonadaceae bacterium
TCGCGCACCATCGCTTCGAGTCCTTCGACCAGCGTCCAGTAGTTCGTCTCGGGTTGTGGCCCAAGAGCCGGGTTGTCCGCGGCCCGCCGAAGCGACTCCAACACGCGAATCGCCTTGCTGTCGAAGTTCAGGGCATGGACGATGGCCTTGTACTCGGCGGTCATGGGCAACGTCTTGCCCCCGCGGCGATAGCACGGGATCGCATGAACCCGGCCCGCCTTGTACCACGGAACCTGGGTCTTCGCGGCGCGTTGCAGGTTCAACTTGAACACGTTGTTCTGGGCCACGGCCAGATCGGTGCCTCGTTCCACCATGCGCTCGGTCAGCAGGCGCACGGCGAACAGGCTGAACCCGGCGGTTCCCGCGAGCCCGAATCCGTCGTTGACGAATCCGCCCGTGCCCAGCCACTGGAACGCTTGGTTCGCGTCGAGCTCCAAGCCAGCGTCTCGTGCGATCTCTCGCGTGTACTCTTTGAGATCGGTGAACCGCCCGTTGGCCGTGTACCAAAAGTCGGCGAAGCGGATGTGTTGGCGCACGCGGTGTTCCTGCGTCTCGCCATACATGGCCCGGAGCCAATCGGCGTCCTGAACCCCGCGCTCGATCTCCAGGATCGTGTAGGCGGCCTCGCGGGCGGCGGCGTGCGCCAGGGTCAGCCCGGCGGCCAGAATCGGGTCGGCGAATCCGGCGCATTCGCCCACGAGCATCCAGTTCGGCCCCGTCATCCGCGAAGCCACGTAAGACCAGTCCTTGGTGGCCCGCAGTTCGCCTTCGCGCGTCGCGTTCTCGACCAGGGCGCGGATGCGCGGCTCGGCGGCGATGGCCTCGGTGTAGAGCTCTTCGCTGGTTTTGCCGCACGATTTGTAGTAATCGGCCGGGCAGACGAGCCCGATGCTGGTCCGGGTCGGCCCCAGCGGAATGAACCAGATCCAGCCGAATCCCAGGCTCATGACTTGGACGCGGGTCGCTCCCACGCCGATCTCGACGGCCCATTCGGCGTTCTCCCAGTAGTCCCAAAACGCCACGTTGCGCAAGGCGCTCGGCTCTTCCAACTCGACACCCATCGCGCGCCGTAGCGTCCCGGCGTTGCCCGAAGCGTCCACGTAGTGCTTGGCCGTCACCGTCTCGCCCGAGTCGAGCACGAAGCCCTCGACGCGGTCGCCGTCGTGCAGGACTTGCCGCACGGCGGTTTCTTGGCGCACAACGCATCCCATGCCCTCGGCATGCTGCAGCAGGATATCGTCGTAGATGGCTCGATCCACTTGGAAGGCCGTCTGCTTGCGCTGACCCTTGTATCGCCCGGGCCTGGGCTCGTCGGTGAACTCCTTGGCCGGGAAGAACTCGAAGTCCCAAAGCTCGTCGGTGGTGCCCCAGCGGTACGTCGCGCCGATCTTGATGGGGAACCCGGCGGCTTCGATCTTGTCCCAGACGCCGATCTCGTCGAGGATCGGGCCGATCAGGGGAAGCTGGCTCTCGCCGACGTGTTCCCGGGGGAAGCGTTCCCGCTCCAGGATGAGCACGTCGAGGTCGGGGGCGTACTTCTTGAGCATCGCGCCGAGCGTGCTTCCCGACGGTCCTCCACCGATGATGGCCACATCC
>JACFNW010000665.1:0-446 GCA_019454665.1 Fimbriimonadaceae bacterium
CGCGCTGGACGAGGAAGCGCTGGTGTCAATCCTCACCCAACCCACGAACGCCGTGCTCAAGCAGTACAAGCGCTTCTTCGAGATGGATGGTGTGGACCTCGAATTCGAGCCCTCGGTGCTCGCCGAGATCGCCCACGAAGCGCTTCAGCGCAAGACCGGCGCACGAGCGCTGCGCGGCATCATCGAGAAGATGATGATGGACGTGATGTTCGAAGTCCCCAGCGACACGACCGTGAAGAAGGTCATCATCCCCCACGGCGCGGTCAGCGGCAAGTCGGTTCCGTTGCTCCTCACGGAAGAAGAACTTCAGCGGCAGGCTTCCTGAACCGACCTCCTAGCGCAGCGTTCGGCCCCGCCGCTTGGCGGCCAAGGTCAACTGGGTGATGTTCAGCCCCACTCCCAGTTCGCCCCGGTAGCCGGGGTTGGCGGGGTCCAAGTCGGTGCCC
>JACFNW010000665.1:456-1595 GCA_019454665.1 Fimbriimonadaceae bacterium
AGGATGTCGCGGATGGTCTCGGGTAGACGGCGACCGGCCAGGCGCAGGGCGTTGGCCAGCGCACCGGTCACGATCGGGGCCGCGAAGGAGGTGCCCGACCACGTGACGCCGCCGCCTTGCCACCAAGGGCCCGCAAATCCCACCGCCGGGACCGAGACGCGGACGCTTCCCTCGAAGTTGCTAAAGGGCGCCTTGGTTCCATCGGCGAGCAAGCCGGCGACCGAAATGGTCTTGCGCACGTCGGCCGGCGAGAGCAGTTCGTCTCGGTTGTCGTTGCCTGCGGCAGCGACCACGACCACGCGACGGGCTTCGACCCAGTCCATCACGTCGCTCATGCCGGGAATGCGCGGCGCACCCAGACTGATGTTGACGACCTCGGCACCCGACGTGACGCAGAACACGAGCCCCTTGATCACGCTCCATGCCGAGGCGATGCCATCGCTGTCGGCGGCTTTGGCCACGACCAAGAGAGCATTCGGGCAGACTTGATCTACGATTCCAGCGACCAGCGTTCCGTGACCGACGCCCTCGTCCACACGGCCATCGCCATCGGTATCGCGCGATTCGGGGACGTCCCAAGCCCGTTGGCCGGGTTGAATCGTGTTGATCCACGCGTCGGTCCTTGCCCAGAGGCGCGCGACGAAAGGAGACAGGCCCGTGTCCACGATCCCCACGCGCACTTTGCGACCGTGGGCGAACGCGAACGCCGGGGACCAACCCACCTGCTGAAGAAGGCTGGCGTTCCACGCGTAGAGCGAGTTGGGGTCTCCAACCGCTGCGATCGTGCTGGCCAAGGAACCACCGGTCTGCTCGGGCATCATGAACTCGTCGTTGTCCTCGACGAACACGATGCGTGGGTCGGCCTGCATCAGGATTTCGATCTGGTTGACGTCGTCCTCGGGACCCGCAAACATGAGCGCAAACGGAGCGTCGGGTGTGGTGTCGAGCAATTCGACGCCGTAGTCGTCGGCGATCTCCGCAGGGTTCTGGCCCTCGACCGTTTGGACGATCAGTTCTGTCTGCGCCATTGCGACACAGGAGGCGAAAGAAGTGGTGACGAGTGTGGAGCGGATCCAGCGAATCATAGGGCGTAGCCTCCAAACAGAACGAACGGTCCCCAATAGAACGGGTGCGGCCAT
>JACFNW010000666.1 GCA_019454665.1 Fimbriimonadaceae bacterium
GGCGTCGAGAATGTCCTGAACGAGCACGCTCACCGCGCGACCACCGGAATACCGCCGATCGCTTGCACGGCGAACAGGTGGTCGTCTATGTTCACGTTTTGGATGGTTGCGGTGGCCACGGCACCCACCTCCTGGCGGCCCTGCCAAACGGGGCTGGCCGTATCGCGCCAGAGCACGGCGTACCGGACGCCCTCCTTCGCCTGCCAGCGCAGCGCCGTGTGATAGCCCTGCCTCGCTACGAGCCGCACGTTCTGCGGTGGTTCGGAGGCGGTGGCAAGCGCGTTCACCGAGGCGAGATTCGCCCGCGTGTTCTTGGCCAGGTACGCGAAGTCCATGTGTTCCACAAGGTCGTTGGCGTTGTGCTGGGCCTGGGTCTCTTCGAAGACCTCGCAGAACCGGACGGCGGAGAAGCCCTCGGTGACGAAGGGCGTGTGGTCGCCGCCCCGTCCGAAGCGATCGCGCCGGTAGACCAGCTTGACGCCAAAGTCGGGTCCCATCGCCTCGCGAACGACGAATTCCAGCCAGCGGGCGAGTTCGCGGCTTTGATGGCCCTCTCCGTCTTCGCTGAAGATGCGGACGCGGTTGGGTTCGCTTTGACCGTTGAAGTTCTTGCTCACGCCGATCATGTCGCTGTTGAGCATGGCGTCGAGCTTCCAACCTTCGGTTTTCGCGCGTTTGGCCAAGGCGGTCGAGCCGAGCAGGCCCTGTTCCTCGCCTGTGAAGGCGGCGAACTTGATTGTTTGGCTCCACGGTTTGCCCGCGACGAGCCTGCAGACTTCGAGAAGCATGGCCACGCCGCTGGCGTCGTCGTTTGCTCCGGGTGCGCGCCCGGTCTTGGGGTCCACTTGGAGGTTGAGCGAGTCTAGATGCGCGCCGAGCAGGATCGTGCGGTCGCTGGTGCCCTTGACCGTCGCGACCACCTGGACGGCGTCGAACGGTTCAGGAATGCGCCGACCCTCGGCACGATAGGTCATCAGTTCGACCTCCACCCCCGGAATCTCGCGGAACTTCTCCGCGACCCAGGCGGCGGCTTCTCGGTGCCCTTCCGACAGCGTGTTTCGCGTGTGGAACGAAGCCAACTTCTCGACGGTGGCCCTCAGGTTGGCTTCGCTGACTTGAGCGAGGTCGGCGGCCCCCGAGGCCATCAGCAACGCGCATGCCCAGATCGTCATGCTGTGATGGTTCGCAACCCTTCCGGGGAAATCCTGCTCAGGGCTTCCAGTCGAACTCCACCATGCGGCCGGACGGTTGCCCCGCGAGTTCGCCTTCGCGCACCGCGAAACGCCCGGCCACGAGCGTGTGGACTACTTTTCCAGTGAGCGTCATTCCCTCAAAAGGCGACCAGCCGGACTTCGACCGAATCCAAGATCGCTCGACAGTCCACCGGGCAAGCGGGTCCACGAGTGCGAGGTCGGCGTCGTAGCCCGGCGCGATGCGCCCCTTGTTTGCGATGCCGTACAGCGTAGCGGGCCGCTCGCAGAGCATTCGGACGATGGTCTCCAAACTTAGGCGACCTTGGGCGGCATGGTCGAGAAGCAACGGCAGCATCGTTTGAACGCCCGTCAACCCGCTGGGCGATTGGGGATAGGGCTT
>JACFNW010000667.1 GCA_019454665.1 Fimbriimonadaceae bacterium
AGCGCCAAACGGTCCTTGGCCGAGACGCCCAGCCGCCGCAGCCCCACCGCGTTGATGTCCCGGACCTGCTGCTCGATGCCCTCGACGAGCATGAAGGGCGGCACGTCCCGGACGATCTTGCTCAGACCGCCGACCATCGAGTACTTGCCGATGCGCACGTATTGGTGCACGCCGACCATGCCCCCGATGTTGGCCATCGTTTCGATGGTCACGTGGCCCGAAACCCCCACGCTGTTGGCCATCGTGATCGAATCGTGCAGCGTGACGTCGTGGCCGAGGTGGCAATAGGCCATCAGGTAGCACTTGTTGCCGACCCGCGTGACGTTTCCCTCGCGCGAGCCTCGGTGGATGGTCACGTATTCGCGCAGGACGCAGTCGTCGCCGATGACGAGGAACGTGTCCTCGCCCTTGTAGCCCTTGTCTTGCGGGTCGCCACCCAGAATCGCGCCTTGCGCCACATAGCACCGGGCGCCGAGAGTCGTGTTCCGCTTGATCGCCACGTGGCTCTCGATGACCGTGCCCGGCCCGATCGTCACGCCTTCCTCGATCTGAGAAAACGGGCCGACGACCACATCTTCGGCGAGATGCGCCTTGGGGTGGACGGCGGCGAAGGCGTGGATGGTGGGCAAGGGCTACTCTCTGGGGACGAACATGAACGTCATTTCCATGCTGGCCGCGAGTTCGCCGTCCACGGTGGCCTGGCCGGCGATGCGCCCGACCCCGCTCTTGAACTTGAGGAGCGTGATCGTCGAGACGAGCTGGTCGCCTGGGACCACCTTGCGGCGGAACTTCACGTTCTCGAACGAGCCGATGACGGGCACGCGGTCGGCGTAGCCGCCGTCGTACAGCAGCATGAACGCGCCGGTTTGGGCCATGGACTCAAGGATGAGCACGCCTGGCATGATCGGCATCCCGGGGTAATGGCCCGTGAAAAACCACTCGTTCATGGTGACGTTCTTGATGCCGACGCACCGGGACATGGGCTCGATTTCGGTGATCCGGTCCACAAGGAGCATCGGATACCGATGGGGGAGACACTTCTCGATCTCCTGGATGTTCATGGGGACGTTGGGCATCGGTTCCCAAGGGTATACCCAAGTCTCGCGCACACATCGCTGGATTGCAGCGCTCGTTGGTCGGCGCTCCCGTGCCTGGGTCTTTGGACCCCCCCCCCTTGACATGCGTTCGACGATTGCTAAAATGGGCGCAATGAAACCAAACCTACGCTTCCTTGGTGTGCTGGGCGTATCGGCGACTTTCGCCTTGATCGCTTGGACTGTGGTGTTTGCGGACGAGCCTCAGCCCCCCGAGGGTCCCCCTCCTTGCTGTGGAAACTCTGATGCCTGCAGGATTCCGTGTGGTCAAGCCGGCGCCTACTGGTACGAAACGCCTGCCGTCAACAAGAGGACCTACGACGGGACCAACAACTGCTCGCAGCAGGCTACGCAGATTCTTTGCTACAGATACAAGTACAGTGGTCCCGGTTGCACCAATCAAGCTGGGTCGCCTCAGACCATGCAGGGCAACACGTGTGGAGCATCATGCTGTGAAGAGTAACGGTCGAATGCCGGCCCTCTTCCAGGTGGCGACTC
>JACFNW010000014.1 GCA_019454665.1 Fimbriimonadaceae bacterium
CGCCAGCGATGCTTGAACCCGGTATCTATCCCGCCTCGGTCACGCCCTTGGACTCATCCGGCCGCCTGGATGCCGAGTCTCTGGCCCGCTTGCTCGCCGGATTCGAAGCGGCCGGGTGCAAGGGCGTCGTGCTCGCCGGCACGAACGGCGAAGGTCCCAGCCTCTCCGCACCCGAGAAGCGCGATCTGGTCGCCCTTGCCAAGCCCCTTGCCGGCAGCCTGGAGTTGATCCTCGGCAGTGCGACGCCCAGCCTTTCCGAAGCCGTTTGGCTCGCCAAGCAAGCGGTCAAGGAGGGGTGCATTGCGGTTCTGGTGATGCCGCCCGCCTATTGGCGCAGCGTGGGCGAGGAGGCCATTGCTGCTTGGTTTATGGCGCTGATGGACGCTTCCCCGCTTCCGGTGATCGCTTACAACCACCCCGCGATGACGGGAATTCCAGTGACGCGCGCCATCGTGCAAGCCATCTCGACCCACGAGCGGTTTGCGGGGATCAAGGACTCGAGCGGATTCCCCGAAAACCTGCCGATGTACCGAGAGGTCGTGCCCGAAGGCAAAGCCATCTTGGTCGGCGACGAGACCCTGCTCGCCGAGGCGCTTCGCCACGGTTGGACGGGCTCCATCAGCGGCGCGGCCAACGTGCTCGCCCCGCACCTGGTTCAAATCGTGCGGGATCACTTGGCGGGCGACGGCGAGAGCGTCGAAGAGCGACAGGCCCTCATCCAGCCATTGCTGGAAGCCATCCGGTCCTCGCCCCAACCAGCGACGCACAAAGGAGTCCTGCAATCGTGGGGCCGGCTGAGCAGCGACACGGTTCGTCTGCCCCTCAAAACAGAACCAACCGCCGCCCGACGAGTCCTGGAACTCATCGAAGCGACGGTTGGCGCGATTCGCTAGCGGGAAGCCTCAGGCTTTGCGGCGTCGTCGGGCGAGCAGGCCCAGACCGCCCATGGCGAGCGCGATCATCGAGCCGGGCTCGGGCACGGGGTTCGCCGTGAACTCGAGATTGTCGACCGCCAAGCCGTGGTCGTTGCCGACGTCGTTCAGGTCCACCCAGCGGATCCACAGGTCTTCGCCCGGGTTCCACGTGAGACCGGTGACGGTATTGCTGATCGCGGCCTGGTTCGCAGGCAGATTGCCGTCCAACGGGCCCGCAACACTCGTGGCGATAGGCCCGGTGAAGTCCAAGCCTGCAAAGCGGGTGAACGTCGGGTCGGCCGAGTAACCGACGGTGCCGCCCGCCGTCTGCTGGTCCTCACCGATGTTCGTACCGCCGATCTTGTACGAAAAGAGAAGGGAGTGCTGGGTCAGGTTGTTGCCGTCTCGCCATTGCTCGCCGGTGTAGTTCAGCGTGAACTCGTTGATCACGCCGCCCGTGTTGTTCGTGAGCCGTGCGCCGTAGACCAGATGCTCCACCGAACCCGAGGCCACCGAGCCGATCGCCCGCTCGGTCGCACTGGCGGAGCCGTAGGAGTAGAGGGCGCCCGCGTTAGACCCGCCGTCGCCCGCGTTGTAGACCTGCGACAACACGAGGTTCACGTCGTTCATCCGCCGGATGTACCAACCCGTGATCGTGCTGTTGTCGGTCCAAGCGTTGTTCGTCCCGGTGTTGAGGAGCGAGTCGAAGTCCTGAGTGTAGGACCCCGTGAAGTTGATCTGGGCCGACGCCTGAACGGCGATAGCGGAGAACGCGAGGCAGAATACGGTTTTGCGAATCGTCATAACACTACTCCATGCGGAACGTCCAAGGACTGTCCCAACTCGGCGGCGCCTCTAACGGGCCCCTGCCAATGAAACCAGTATAGCCGCTCCCACCCGTCGTGTCAACCCTCGCGGTGTCAAGGAACGGTTAAGGTGCACAATCGCAAGCGATGCTGCGATCCATCGTCGTGGTCCCCGGCTTGGTCGGCCAACCAGGTTCTTCCTCCGCGACGGCCTCTCTCCCGAATCTGCGCGCCCTGGCCGCCGAGGCCGACGTGGCGCCGCTCCGCCCAGAGCCTCACGAAGGCCTGCGCGAAGCCGCCTGGCTGGGCCTGAACCCAGCCGAGCACGCCGTTGCGGACGGCCCTTTGCTGGTCGCAGGCCTGGGCGAAAAACCCCCGGAACGTGCCGTGTGTCTTGTCGCCACCTGGGGCACGCTTGGCGCGACGCTTGCCGAAGCGCCCCGCATGGAACCTCACGAGGAAGCGGAGGCATCGGCCGCGATGCGACGCCTTCAAACGCCGCGCCTGTTCTGGCTCACGGGGGAGCAACCCCACAACGCACTTGTTTGGCTGGACGGCCCGATCGAGTTCGCCACGACCCCGTTCGACCAAGCCGTCGGGAACGAGTACCGGACGCAGTGGCCCTCGGGCGACGGCGAGCAGGTCCTCCGGCAGTTCATCGAGGACTCCCACGAAGTCCTGTCGGCCCTTGAGTTCAATCAACGAAGGCAGGATGCCGGGGCGCCGCCCGTGAATGTGGTTTGGCCCTGGGGACAGGGGTGGATGCCCCGGATGCCCAACCTCGCCCTGCGCTATCCGCCCGCTACGGTCCACACCGATTCGCTCAGGGTCCGGGGTCTTTGCCGACTGACGGGGTTGACGTCCAAACGCGCCCTCCCGCGGGGCTTCGGGGACGATTGGGCGTTCGTCAAGAGCCTGGGTTCGACTTCGTTGGTCGTCATCGAGACGTTCGCCACGCTTCGGCGAGCGGGTCGGGCCGAGGAACTCGAATGGCTCGCGACGCGCCTCGACGCGCACTTGTTCGACTTGTTTCGCCCTTTGCGTCCCTCAGCAGGTTCGCACCTTGTCATACTAAGTCCCAGCGACACCGGCCCCGGTCTCATGCTCGAACGCTCGGCCGACTCGCGAGGCGGAACCACGCCTTTCGATGAACGGGCGCTCGAAGATGCCGGGCGGGCAGGGCGAACCACGTGGGACGTCGTCGCGCGAGTCATGCGTTCATGGACACCTTGAAAACCCTCAGCCTGTCGCTCTCGCTCGTTCTCTTTGGCTCGACCGCGGTCGCCCAAGATGCAGCCCGAGTCTCGTTGGAAGCCCGCGAGAAGCAGGGCCTTGAGCAAGCGCTCTACATCGGCAACCTGACCGTCTCCGACCTCAAGTTCGAAAAGAAGCTCTTCCGACACGTTGGGCGATCGGCCGTCGTGGACATGGCACTGGACGATCCCTTGACTGCCGCCGACTTGCTTCTTAGCGCGCATGCCGATGCCCTCGGTCTCCCGGCGTCCCGCGCTCTTGAGATGGGCCGCGAGCGCTTTCTTTCGCGCACGCGACCGGCACGCATCTTCGCCCAGGCGCCAGCCGACTTCTTGCGTGGCGTACCCAACGATTTCGGCGCCCTCAAGACGCCGATCGGCAACCTGCTCTACGCGATCCGACAAGCCAACGAAGAGGTCCGGGCCGCCACCTCGCGCTTGGAACCCGCCGAGCGGAGGACGCTCATCGAGAGTCTGCCCGCGCTGGCCGTGGAAGAACCGATGATTCGGTTCGCGTTCGCGCGTAACCCCAACCGCGACCGACGTGCCGTCTTCGCGTTGCTGGAACGCGTGGACCTCGACGCGATCGGCGCGCGCGGCGCTACGCTGGCCCCCGCCATCGAGCGCGAGATGCCCGGCCTCAAGGCAGCCGCAGAGAAGGAAGATCTAGCCGCCCGCAAGGTCACCGTACAGGGCATGGTGCTCGCCATCGGCGGCAAAGGCTCCGACCGTCACGAAGACACGAACGCCGTGCTGACCCTCGACTTCGGCGGCGACGACGTGTATGTCGGTCGCCACGGTGCGGGTGCGGGGTACGCCTCGGTCCTGATTGATCTCGATGGAGACGACCTCTACAAGCCGATGGATCTGAGCATCGGCGCGGGCCTGCTCGGGATCGGCCTCGCCTACGACCTGAAGGGCAACGACCGGTACTTCACCCAATCGCTCGCTCTGGGATGCGGCTTAGCGGGCGTCGGACTGCTCGACGACGCCTCCGGCGACGACGTTTACGACTCGATGACGCTCGCTCAGGGCTACGGCCAATTCGGCATCGGCATGCTGCGCGACGGCTCAGGCGACGACCGATACGGGGTCCGCCTCTACGGCCAAGGCGCTGCGCGCACTTCGGGCATCGGGTGGCTCTTGGACGGCGATGGCTCCGACCAGTACCGCGCTGGGGGCATGATCCTCAACTCGCCGCTGTTCGCCGATGTGCACTATTCGTTCGCCCAAGGCTATGCCAGCGGCTATCGCGAGGACACGGGCGGCGTTCACGGGGGCATCGGTCTGCTTACCGACGCTGCAGGCGACGACGCTTACATCGGCGAAACCTATTGCCAGGCGGCCAGCTACTGGTACAGCCTGGGCAGCCTCTACGATGGCTCGGGCCACGACACCTACACCGCCCACCATTACGCCCAAGCCAGCGCCATGCACGCGACGGCGGCGTACCTCTTCGACTTGGCCGGCGACGACGCCTACGCTGTGAAGTTCGGCGCGTCCCATGCCATTGGACACGACTTCGGCGTCGCCTTCCTCCTTGACCGAGCTGGCAACGACGTCTACGCCGGTCGCGATAGTCGGCCCGGCATCGGAGTGGCCAACGGACTGGGCATCTTCCTGGACGCCTCGGGAGAGGATCGGTACATGGGTCCTGCGGGTACGGGCAGCGCGGCCCGCGGCTCGGGTTCGCTGGGCGTGTTTGCCGACTTGGACGGTCCAGATCTGTACCGTGCGGGCTTGGCCGACGCCGCCGCTTCGGTGGCCACGATGTGGGGAGTCGCCCTCGATGCGCCTTCGACGGCTCGGGCCGCTCCAACGGGTGCGGCGATCGGAAGCGGACCGAGACCGATTCCCGGCAGCCAGCCTGTTCCTTCGCAAGACGCCTTGGGAGTTCTCTACGATCAGGCGACCCAGTGGGCGGTCGGGACGGCCGCCGCGCAGGTCGAATCCGCGCTGAACAACCTGCTGGCCATCGGCCAGCCCGCATTCGAGTGGATGGTCAACCAAAAGCTGGCCGGAGCCGACCGGCTCGAGTTGCGCGCGTTTGCGTTCATGATCGAGCATCTCGGCGCACCGGCCCGCGCCCTGGTCGCCCCGAAGATCGCCAGTCCAAACGTCGAAGAAGCCCGAGCCGCCCTGTCGTTGGTCACCACATCTCGGGCCATCGAAGCCGCGCCTTACTTGGCCCAGGCTCTCGGCTCCCCCGTCCACCAACGGTCGGCCGCGTTGGCTGCAGGAGCGGTCCTCGGCGGATGGATGAACGAGGTGCCGGTCGCCGTTCGTTCGGGAATCGTGGCCCGCCTGAGCGAATTGGCCGGGATGGGCGATCGCTCGCTCGCGTTGGCCGCGATGGTCGCTTTGGCCGACATCGCCGACCCTGTGTCGTTCTCCACGGCTGAGGCCGCCCTGCTCCGCGAAGACCTGCCCATCCGCCGAGCCGCCCTAGCCTACGTCGCCAAGTTCGGCGAGCAGGCGCGGATGACCGGATCGCGATTGGCTTCCAGCCCTGAAGAGCGAACCGCGCGCATCGGCATCGAAGTCTTGGCCGCCGTGGGGGACTCCGCCGCGCTGGCTGCCGCAGGCAAATACCTGAAGGACACGCGCGCCGGCGTACGCATCCAAGCGGCCTTGGCGCTCGACAAGCGGTGCCCCGCCGAGTTCCGGGCCGACCTGCTGGCCCTGCGGCAGGATTCGAACCCCTGGGTCAAGGCTGTGGCCTCGCGCATCGAGCCGGGCCGGTGACGTGCGGATTCTCCTGCTCTCGGCGAAGTGGCTGGGCGATGCCGTCAACACGACGGGCGCCGTAGCCGCGATCCAAGACGCCCACCCGGGCGCGGAGATCGTCGTCTCCGTCGGCGCACCGGGGGCGGGCGTGTTCCAAGGCTGGCCGGGAATCGAAGTGTGGGAGCGGCCCAAGAGGTTCGGCCTCAGGGAACAGGTCGCCCACTTCAGCCGCATACGGGCCAAGGGATTCGACTTGGCCGTTCACCTCGAAGCCTCGCGTTCCCTCACCCGCTGGGTGCGGCAGGCGGGGGTTCCCAAACGGGTCGGTGTCGCCAAGACGGACCACGGCCACGGGCTTCATGCCGCAACCTTGCCTCGGGACGACGAACACGAGGTGCGTGGACCCATCCTGCGAATCCTCGACCTGCTCGGCTTGCCGCCACACGAGCCCGACCTTCGGCTGACCGAGGTCGAGTTGCGCGCGGGCCAGGAGCGTCGGGCGCAACTCGACGAGCGACCCGTGATCGCACTGCACCTGGGGGCTTCGAACACGCGCAAACAGTGGGACCTCGGGGAGGCGGCGCACTTGATCCGGCATTTGGACTCCCTGGAAAAACAGAGCGTCCTGATCGGTGGGCCCAACGACACGACGCTGATCCCGGACGCCCCTTGCACGGCTTGGGCAGGCACCATGCCGGTACGCGAGATGGCGGCCTTCCTCGCGTGTGCGGATGGCTTCGTCGGCAACGATAGCGGCCCGATGCACATCGCCGGAGCGCTCGGATTGCCAACGGTGGGGCTGTTCGGCCCGACGAACCCGGCCCGCTACGGCCCTCCCGGGCACCGATCGGTCACGTTCAGGCGCTGCGACTGCCCGTTCGCCGCACAGGACAGCAACGACGACTGCGACGGGCGATGCACGCGGGCCATCCCTTGGCGGGATGTGGCGGACGCTCTCAGGACCGTCCTGCAGCGCTAGCTCCAGACGGCTAACGGCAGTTCGGTTTCCACCCTCACATCGGCATGGCGCGGACGAACCCGTAGGGCATAGCCCCAGTAGCCGGCAACATCCAAGGCGACCGCCGCCGCATAGTGAAACGGCCCGGAACCCTTGGGCGCGCCCAAGTCGTAAGCCAGCGTCGAACCCAGTTCCTGGTTTGGACCGACCCGGCCGACCAACGCCTCGACGACGACGTCCTCTGGCCGCAACGAGCCCAGTTCGACGGTCGCCCTAACCTGGAATGACCCACCCAGGGGGTTGACGCCCTTCAGGTCGTCCTCCACGGAGAGCACCTTGACGCCGTCCCAAGCCGATTCGACCCGCTCCTTCCAGAGCCAAGCGGCCTCGGCCCGTGCCAGGTCGCCACTCAGCCCCTTGAAGGCTCGGTGCGCGGGCAGGTACGCCGTGGTCACGTAGTCCTCCACCATACGATGGGTGCTGAACCGGTGCGAAAGTTCGGCCATTGACGAGCGGATCATCTCGACCCATGCTCGGGGCGGATCGCCGTTGAGCCGCTGATAGAATCGCGGCACGATCTGCTCCTCGAGAATCTGATACAGGCGGACCGAGTCGAGCCAATCCTGGTGCGCCTCGTCGCCGACCTGCGTCCGGTCGCCGATGGCCCAGCCCACCGAAGGGCTGTAGCCCTCGTCCCACCAGCCATCGAGGATGCTGAGGTTCAAGCCGCCGTTGGGCACGACCTTCATGCCGCTCGTGCCGCTGGCCTCCATCGGTCGTCGCGGGTTGTTCAACCACACGTCCACGCCCTGGACCAACTGCCTCGCCACGGCCATGTCGTAGTCCTCGACGAACACAACGCGCGACTGCGCGCCTTCGCTCTCGATGAACTGGAACAACTGCTGGATGAACGTCTTGCCGCCGTCGTCGCGAGGGTGGCTCTTGCCGGCGATGACGATCTGGACGCCGCGCTCGGCGTGGAACAACAGCCGCTTGAGCCGCGCCCGGTCGGCCAGCAGCAGCGTTGCCCGTTTGTACGTGGCGAACCGTCGGGCAAAGCCGATCGTCAACAGGCGCGGATCGAGAATCTGATCGGTGGGTACCTGGCCCCCTCGGCGGACGACGTCCTGCTCGTGCCGATTGCGCACGAACCGCACGAGATCGGCCCGTTGCCGCTCGCGCACGGCCCACAGCTCCTCGTCGGGGATGGCGGACACCCGCCTCCAAACGTCCGGACTCGAGGCCTGCGCCCATTCGGGGCCCAAGTGACGCTCCAGCAGTTCGGCCATGCGACGCCCCACCCACGTCGGCGTATGGATGCCGTTGGTGACCGGGTCAATGGGCACCTCGTCCTCGGGTGTTTCGGGCCAACGGTTCTTGAACAGTGCGCGGGACACCTTGGCATGGAGTTCGCTGACCCCGTTGATCCGGTTGGCGTTGTTCATGGCGAGGACGGCCATGTTGAACCTCGGGTCGCCTGCAGGGCCGAGCCGCCCCAAGTCGGCGAACTCGTCGAAGGGAATACCGAGCGACTCGGCCACGCCGGAGAAGTACCGGTGGACCAAGTCTTGGTTGAACAGGTCGAACCCAGCGGGAACGGGCGTGTGCGTCGTGAACACGTTGCCCTGTCGCGTGGCCTGGCGCGCGACCGCATAGCTGCAACCGTTGCGCTCCATGTACTGGCGGATGCGCTCGACCGAAAGGAACGCCGCGTGCCCCTCGTTCATGTGGCACACGGTCGGCTGGACGCCCAACGCTTGGAGAGCCTTCATGCCCCCGATGCCCAAGATGAGTTCCTGCCGCAGGCGAAGTTCCTCGTCGCCGCCGTAGAGCGTGTCCGTGATGGTCTTGTCATCGGGTGCGTTGTCCATCACGTTGCTGTCGAGCAGGAACAACGGCACGCGGCCCACGTCGGCCCGCCACACCTGACACGTGATCACGCGATCGGGCAGGTCCACGCGGACGCGAATGGGCTGTCCATCGTCGCCCCGCTGGAGCGCGAGCGGCAACTGGTAGAAGTCAATGGTCGGGTAGTGCTCCTCTTGCCAACCGCTTGGGTTCAGCCGCTGGCGGAAGTAGCCCCGCGAGTACAGCAGTCCCACGCCGACGAGCGGGATGCCGAGGTCGCTCGCGGCTTTGAGGTGGTCGCCGGCCAGTACGCCGAGACCTCCCGAGTAGATCGGCATCGCCTCGCTCACCCCGAACTCGGCGCAGAAGTACGCGATGCAAAGGTCGGGGTCGGAACTCCGAAGATGGGCGTCGAACCAAGTGGGTTGCGTCAGATACCGCTCGAGGTCCTCTGCAACGACACGCATCTTGGCCAGGAGCACCTCGTCGGCGGCCAGCCGCTCCAAATCCGTCGGGGTGAGGCGACGGATCATCTGGACCGGGTTGTGCCCCACTTCTTCCCACAAGCGCTTGTCAATGCTCCGGAAGAGCTCGCGCGTCGCATGCGACCATGTCCATCGGAAATTGGTGGCGATGCGCTCCAAGGGTCGCAGTCGCTCGGGCAGCTCGGCCACGACTTCGAAGGATCGCGTGTACTTGGGATGTCTCATGGCAAGGGGCGCAGGAGACGTCGTCGTCGTCCGCAGGGGTCCAAGTATGGCAGACCCGCCGCTAGGCGGAGCCGCGCCGCGCCCGCTCGAGCATCATGAACTCGCCCAAGTTCTCCACGGTGATGATGCCAAGAAGCCGCTCTTCCACCATGACCAGGATCGGCGTTCGGTCTTCGGCGAACATCTCGAGCACCGAATCGAGGGGCGTATTGGGAAGAACGACGCGGAAATCGCGGCGCATCGCCCCTCCAACGTAGGAATCCGGGCCGCTCGCGGTCATCGCACCGGCGAGCTCGTCTCGGCCCAGCAACCCCAAGACCCTTCCTTCCAGCATCACGGGGAACGCCTGCTGCCACCCCTGAACGACCAGCGTGGCCGCCTCGGAGAGAGTCGCGTTGGGCGAGAGCGTCCGAAACCGGGTCATCATCGCATCGAGGGCCAGCTTGCTCGCTGTCAGCGAGTGCCCCACGGCGCTGGCGACCTCCTGCCCCGCGCCGAGGAACACAAACGCGGCGATGATCATGAGGACGATCTGCTGACCGAAGACACCCAAGAAGAACAGCACGACGGCCAGAAACTGGCCGATGCCCGCCGCGATCCCCGTCGCCTTGGTCTCGCCGATCCGCATCGCGAGAACGGCTCGCAGAATGCGTCCGCCATCCATCGGGAACGCGGGAAGCATGTTGAAGCCAAACAAGAACAGGTTCGCTTCGAGCAAGGCCACCACCAACGACTGCTCGCCGAGCCGTGCGGTGAAGTCGAGCGTTTGACCCGTGGACCACACGATCGGGGCCAGGACGGCAACGATCGCCAAGTTGACGGCCGGCCCCGCGATCGTGATCCAGAACTCCTGTTTGGGATTCGGGCGTCCTGTGAGCATGGCGACACCCCCGATGGGATAGAGCGTGATGTCGCGGATGCCGATGCCGCACTTGAGGGCGGTCAGGGCGTGCCCGAGTTCGTGCAGCAACACGCACGCGAACACGGCCACGACGATGCCGATGGCGCGGGGCGCGTCCTTCCCTGCCGGCAAGCCGATCCACACGAGCAACAACAGGAACGTGAAGTGCACGCGGATGGGAATGCCTGACACGGTGGCCAGCCGAAACGACCAGGGGCTCTGAGGGCGCGACATGCGGCGTTGATAGGGCGCTAGTATCCCCCATCGCGACGCAGCGCACCGGGACGAGGATGGCGCTCCAAACGACGGCCCTATTTCGTCACAATACATGCGGGCGACCGCCGCGGAGGTTCCACTTCGCCCTCTTCGCCCACCCCCGCCTCTCGTTCGCATGAAGTTCGTTCACCTGCACAACCACACCGAGTACAGCCTCCTCGACGGCGCCAACCGCATCCCAGACATGGTGGCCCGCACGAAGGAACTCGGCATGGACGCGCTGGCGATCTCGGACCACGGCGTGATGTTCGGGGTCATGGAGTTCTACTGGGAGTGCCAGAAGAAGGGCGTCAAGCCCATCATCGGCGTCGAGGCCTACATCGCGCCGCGCGGCATCGCCCGCCGACAGCAGGAGGACCCGCTCTACCACCTCCTGCTGCTCGCCCAGAACCTGCAGGGCTACCGCAACCTGTGCAAGTTGTCCTCGATCGCCGCGCTCGACGGCTTCTACGGCAAGCCCCGCATTGACTACGACATCCTCGAGAAGTTCAGCGAGGGCGTCATCGCCACGAGCACCTGCTTGGGCAGCGAGATCAACCAGACCCTGCTCGCCGGCGACTACGAGGAGGCGCAGCGCATCGCGGGCCGCTACAAGGAGATCTTCGGCCCGGACCGCTACTTCATCGAGCTGCAGGACCATCGCCTTCCCGAGCAGGCCACGATCCGCGAACCGCTCGTCCGCATCGCGCGCGAGCTCGACCTGAAGCTCATCGCCACGAACGACGCCCACTACCTTTGCAAGCAGGACCACAACCCTCACGACGTCCTGCTCTGCATCCAGTTGGGCAAGCAGCTCAACGAGCCCAAGCGCATGCGCTTCGAGACCGAGGAGTTTTACATCAAGTCCCCTGAGGAGATGCTGGAGCTGTTCAAGGACGTGCCCGAAGCCCTTGAGAACACCAACCTCATCGCCGAGATGTGCGAGGTGGATCTGGGCAAGCAAGAGGCCACGATGCCCGACCCGGACCTGCCAGAAGGGGAAACGCCGGCCACTTACCTGAGGAAACTGTGCTTCGAGCGACTTCCCGAGCGCATGGCCCACGCGGACGAACAAGCCGCCGCCCGTCTCGAATACGAACTCGACGTCATCGGCACCACTGGCTTCGAATCCTACTTCCTGCTGGTCAAGCAGTTCACCGACTTCGCCCGCGACCGGGGCATCAACTTCGGCTTGCGCGGGTCGGCGGCGGGCTCGCTGGTGTCCTACTGTCTGGGGATTTCGGACGTCAACCCGCTGGATTACGACCTCACGTTCGAGCGCTTCCTCAACCCCGAGCGGTTCTCCATGCCCGACATTGACATGGACTTCGAGGACGCCCGGCGGGACGAGATGATCCAATGGGTCTCCGAGAAGTACGGCACCGACCACGTGGCGCAGATCGTGACGTTTGGTACGCTCGGCGCGAAAGCGGCGATCAAGGACTGCGGGCGCGTGATGGGCTACACGCCGCAAGAGACCGACAAGATCTGCAAGGTCATCCCGACCAACCCCAAGATCACGCTGGCGAAGGCGCTGGAAGAAAGCCACGACTTCCGCGAGATGGTCGAACGGGACCCCCGCGTCCGCGTGCTGGTGGACACGGCCAAGTCGGTCGAAGGCATCTCGCGCCACTCGGCGGTGCATGCGGCGGGCATCGTCATCAGCAAGGAGCCGTTGGTCGAACACATCCCCCTCTACCGGACAAACGAGGGCATGCCGGTGACAGCCTTCGAAATGGGCGTCCTGGAGAAGATCGGCCTGCTCAAGATGGACTTCCTGGGCCTCTCGAACCTGACGGTTCTTTCGCGCGCGGTCGAGCAGATCGAACGCACCAAGGGAGTCAAGGTGAACGTCGGCCAAATCCCGCAGGACGACGCGAAGACCTACGACATGCTTGGCCGCGCAGAAACCACCGGCGTGTTCCAGTTGGAATCGCCCGGCATGAAGCGGTACATCAAGGAGCTCAAGCCCCAGAACATCCGGGAACTGGCCGCCATGGTCGCCTTGTTCCGGCCGGGCCCGATGGACCACATCCCCACGTTCATCGACAGCAAATTCGGGCGAAAACCCATTACCTACCTGCACCCTTCTATGGAGCCCGTTCTCCGCGAGACGTACGGCGTCATCGTGTACCAGGACCAGGTGCTCAAGCTGGTGCAGGCGATGGCCGGGTTCTCCCTCGGCAAAGCCGACATCCTCCGCCGAGCGATGGGCAAGAAGGATGCCCAAGCCATGGACTCGATGCGCGTCGAGTTCGCTCAAGGCGCTCAGGAGAGGGGCATCCCGGAGGAGACGGTCAAGGCCGTTTGGGAACTGCTGCTTCCCTTTGCGGGCTACGCGTTCAACAAGGCGCACGCGGTCTGCTACGCCATCCTCGCCTATCAAACGGCCTATCTGAAGGCCAACTACCCCGTCGAGTACATGGCCGCGATGCTGTCCTCGTTCCGCGAGAACGCGGGCAAGGTCACCACGCTGATCGAGGAATGCCGCCGGATGAAGATCCCGGTCATCCAGCCCGACATCAACGAGTCGGGCCTCGACTTCACGATCACGAACGACTCGATCCGCGTCGGGTTGGCCGCCATCAAGGGCGTGGGCGCGGGCCTGGTCGAAGGCATCCTTGCCGAACGGGGCGGCTATCCGGGCGACCCCGAATACAAGCCGTTCACCCACCTGTACGAGTTCTGCGAACGCACGCGCCACCACGGGATGAACAAGACGGCCCTGGAAGCCATGATCCGCGTCGGCGCATTCGACAGCATCGAACCCAACCGCAACGCCTTGCTTCACGTCGCCGAAGGGGCCATGGCTTACGCCGAATCGGTCACCCGCGACCGAGCCGTGGGCCAGGATTCGCTGTTCGACCAAGGCGCCGCCACCGAGACCACGACGCAACGCCACTACCCGCCGATCCCGCCCGCCGACCCGCCAACGCGTTCGGTCAACCTGGCATGGGAGAAGGACGCGCTGGGCATCTACGTTTCGGATCACCCGCTGCGGGGCTACCGCATGGCCCTCCGGCGCGTGGCCACCCACGAATGCGCGGTGATCCCCGAAGCGCCCGACGGCGAGCAGGTGCGGTTGGCGGGAGTCATCGCCAGTTTGCGCATCACCACCGTCAAGAAGAGCGGCGAGCGTATGGCGACGCTGGTGCTGGAGGACTTCAGCGGGCAGGTCGAAGTGTGCGTGTTTCCTCGCACCTACGCGCGGGTGAAGGACCGGCTGGAGAAAGACTCTGTGGTCAAGCTGCGCGGCGCGGTGCGGCATCAGGAACGCGCGGGCAACAAGACGGTGGACGTGCGTCTGGACGAAGTCGAGCCACTCGGCGAAGAACCCGATATCGGCCCGAACGGTGCCGACGATGCGAAGTTGGTGATCCAGATTGATCGGGCCAAGGCCAGACAACTGATCGGGCTCAAGGACCTTGCGTCGCGGTACCGAGGCACGACGGAACTGGTCCTCCAAGTCATGCCGAACGACCGCTACCCGATCCTCAGCACGGGCTACTATGTGGATCACAACCCCGAATTCCTCGACGAGTTGAAGGCGTTGATCCCTGCTTGCCGCGTCGAGTTTTGGGATGACTCGTTCGGGCAGGAAACCCACGAAGAGACCGAGCCTCCCAAGCAGGAATGGGCCCTTCAGGAAAGCACACCGGCATGATGTCGAACCTACGCACCTTTGTCGCCGCGCAACGTCTCGCCATCTTCGAGCGCCTCAAGGCTGGCCTCGCGCCCGAGGGTTGCGAGTTCGAGCAAGCCGCCCTGCAGGAGGCCCGGACCAAGGGCGCACCCCAGATGGGTTCGACGGTGTACCGCCCCGACCAAATCCGCCTCGAGTTCATCTACTCCGACCCCCAGGGCGGAACGATGGTCTTCGTGGTCTGCGTGACACCGCCGGAGCGCATCGTCGCGCTCCCCGTCCCCGCTTGGGTGGTCGAGAACATCTGGCAAGGCGAAGTGCACGGCTCGCACGCGTTCGAATCGGAAGCCTACGCCC
>JACFNW010000668.1 GCA_019454665.1 Fimbriimonadaceae bacterium
TCAAGCGTGGCGAGATCCGGATTCAGAACCACTCGGTGATTCCCACCGACGAGATCCAGCAAGACAGACTCGAGCGGGCGCTCGAACGCCGGTTCCCGGGTTCGGGAAGCCTAGCGGTTGGGGGGCTGAAGTGGAGAAACCCGGGTCCCAAAGTGACGTTATCCGAGGAGACGATCCTCGCCACCCCGGTGGGGATCAACCCGGCGTTTGCCGCCAGCATCCAGAAGGCTGGGATGGAGATCATCGTCCGGCATGGCAACGTGACCGGTGCCCCCGAACGCTACATCCATGAGATCCTCGCCGAGTCGCGCGGGCTGGGCGCGCGCTACTTCCTACCCCTCGGCGAGCAGGTGCTAGGTCTGCGCAAGGGGCTCGAACCGCTGACCGAGGCGCTCGAGGCCAACGACATGCTCTACTGCACGCCCGAGTTCGGCAAGATCGCGGGCGACTCGATCGTCAGGACGGACATCCCCGAGCGCACCGTCCGACTGCACGCCGCCCAAGTCGCCGAGGTGGACAAGCTGGGGTTCTCGGACCTGGTCGAGCGGTACAGCAAAGCGGGGCGCGAACGGAACATCCGCGTGCTGCTCGTGCGGCCGGGCAACTACGGCGGCAACCAACCGCTGACCGACCTGGGCGAACTCACGCGGGGCATCGGACGGGCGCTCATCAAGGAGGGCGCAGACCTCGGTCCGGCACGCCCGTTTGAGGCCCCCGTGGTGCCGCTCTGGGTGTTCGTGGGCATCGGTCTGGCAGCAGTGCCCGCTTTGGTTTGGATCGCGGGGGGCTTCTTGGGCGGGCGCGTTTGGATTGGGGCCTCCGTGTTGATCGCATTGCTCGCCTTGGGCTGCGCGACGAGCACGGGTAGGAGCCTGATGGCGCTGGCTTGTGCCACGGCTCTTCCGCTCGGCGCGTTCCGCGTCGTGTTGCATCGCCGCGACCCTTGGCCCGTGAGCTACACGCTGATCGCTGCGGTGAGCCTTGTCGGAGGTCTGGTCGTGGCCGGGTTGCTGAACGGGCTCGAGTTCATGATTCAGGTGGACCAGTTCACCGGCGTGAAGGTGGCGCACTTCCTGCCCATCCTGCTGATCGGTGCTTGGTTGCTGGGTCGGGTCGTTCCGTGGTCCTCGCTCAAGGGTTCGCCCGTCACTTGGGGCGCGCTCGCCGGGACGCTCGTGGCGCTCGTGGCGCTGGCGCTGATGCAAGCGCGCACGGGCAACGACAACCCCGCAGCGGTCAGCGGCTTCGAACTGCGCTTGCGGTCGCTGCTCGAAGCCGTCTTGTTCACGCGCCCGCGAACGAAGGAGTTCCTCATCGGCTACCCCGCGCTGGTCGTCGGCCTCGCTCTGCTCGCCCAAGCAAAGGGTCGCCCCGACCTCGGCATCCGACCGGGATGGACCGCTGGCGCATTGGTGCTTGGTTCGATCGGTGTGACGAGCCTGGTCAATACGATGTGCCACCTGCATACGCCGCTGGTCGTCGGGTTCGCGCGCATCGGGATCGGATGGCTGCTCGGCGGTATAATCGGTGCGCTTGTGTGGTTGCTCTTGCAGCCTGCACTAAGCCTCCGCAACAGGAAAACCTAGTGCC
>JACFNW010000669.1 GCA_019454665.1 Fimbriimonadaceae bacterium
CGTTCAGGAACTCATTCTTGTGGACGGCAACGGGCGGGAACTGCAGGTGTGGGCCAACCACGAGGCGCGGTTGCTGTTCGGTTTCATTGACTGGTGGTACGAGCAGGCGACCGAGAGCGGCGCCGTGTTCACGCTCACCAAGACGGGCAAGCCCAACGTGCTCGAGTTCGAGTGGCTCGATCAGCCGGACCCCGTGCTTTACATGACCTCCCAGCGCATGGAAGAACTGCGCGAACTGCAGGCCAACGCCGAGGGCAAGAGCACGCTCGCCTTGCTCATCGAAGTCATGGCGCACTGGCCGAAGGGCGCGGACTTCTTCGCGATCCTCGCGCACCTCAACGTCGTCCGACGGACCTCCCGCCGCATGGTGGCCTCGCTGCTCAGCAGCTACCAGTGCTTCCACCAGCGATCGGGTTCCCCGCTCTGGCACTTCGACCCGAAGAAGGTCGAGCTCGGCTTCGACAAGACCAAGAAGCGGTTCGTCCGCAAGTAACATCGGGTACATTCTCTCCCCAGAACAAACGCTATGGCGAATCTGAAATCCAGCAAGAAAGATCTGAAGCGCAACGAAAAGGCACGCCTCCGCAACCAGAGCACCAAGAGCGCGCTCAAGACGTTCGTGAAGAAGGCCCGCTCGGCCGATGCCGACACGTCGCCCGACGCCGTCGCTGCGGCCGTCAAGGCGCTTGACAAGGCCGTTCAGCGGGGAATCATCCACAAGAACCAGGCGGCGCGGCGCAAGTCCCGGTTGATGAAGGCCGTCAACGCCAAGGGTTCCTAACCGAGCCCTCACGGGTGATCGGCATCGGAGTCCCACCGTGACTGAAGCCGAACTGCGACGACGAGTCGAGACGGCTGAAACGGACGCCGTTGAGTTCACCTCCACCACTCGCGATCGCGACAAGTTCTGCGAGACAGTCTGCGCTTTTGCCAACGACCTGGCCAATCGGGGGAAGCCAGGCCTCTTGGTTATCGGCGTCGATAACGACGGCATGCCTTGCGGCATCAAGCTGGATGACACGTTCATGGCAGGCCTAGGGGCCATCCGGAGCGACGGCAACATCCTGCCATTGCCCTCCATCTCCATCCAGAAGGTTGAAACGCCTGCTGGCGATGTCGCGGTAGTCGAAGTGCAGCCCTCGCAACAACCCCCGGTCAGGTATCGGGGCCGGGTCTACGTACGGATCGGACCACGGAGAGGCATCGCGACCGAACAAGAAGAGCGGGCGCTGTCCGAGAGACGGGTCTCGCGCTCTCTCACGTTCGATGCTCAAACCTGTCACGAGGCCGCCCTCTCCGACTTGAATCTGGGGTTGTTCCTCAACGATTATCGCGTGGTTGCCTTGGCCCCGGAAATCATCGAGGAGAACCACCGAGACGTTAAGGAACAACTTGCGTCGCTTCGATTCTTCGATTTGCAGGCGGACCGTCCCACCCATGCGGGCGTCCTTCTGTTCGCCAAGGACCCCACCTACTTCTTGCCGGGCGCATACGTGCAGTTCCTACGCGTCAATGGTTCCAGCTTGGCCGACGAGGTGGTCAACGAGCGGCTCATGAAGGGCGACCTGATCTCTCTGTTGCGGAACTTG
>JACFNW010000670.1 GCA_019454665.1 Fimbriimonadaceae bacterium
GGCGCTGCGCGGGTTCGGGCCCGACCAAGCCAAGCCCCCGCTCGTCCCCGTACCGGCGGAACACCTGGCCGAGCCTACCGAAGGTGACCGATGAGCAACGCGATGTCACTCGGGCGAACGCCGGGGACGCGGCTCGCCTGCCCCACGGTGCGCGGTCGAACGCGGCCCAGCTTGTCCTTGGTCTCGTAGCTTAGGCCCTTCATCGCGGCATAGTCGAAACCATCGGGGATGGTGAGCGATTCGAGCCGCCGATGCTGCTCCAAGAGCCGATCTTGCTGCTTCAAATAGCCGTCGTACATCGCCGCGATCTCCAATTGCTCGCGGATATCGCCATTCGGAGGCACGGGCGAAGTCAGCCCACACTCAGTATAGAGACGCTCCAGCAGGTCGGCATCGCAGCCCGGCCGCCGGAGCAACTCGAAGCCCGAGGTCTTGTTCTTGACCATAGCCATCCCCATCCTAGCCAGGACCTCGTTGTGCTTGGTGTCGAACGCGGGCTGATCCACGTCGCTTCTCGCTCGGGCAACGGCCTCCCAACGCTCTTCGAACCGCTGCCATCTTGGGTCCGAGCACAGCCCGATGGTGCGCGAAAGGGGCGTCAATCGTGCGTCGGCGTTGTCGTGGCGCAGGTGGAGCCGGTGCTCGGCCCTGGCCGTGAGCATCCGATAGGGGTCTTCGACGCCCTTGGTCACCAAGTCGTCCACCATCACGCCGATGAACGACTGATCGCGCCCCAGCACGACCGGTTCTTGGTCCATCGCTCGGCGGGCCGCGTTGATGCCCGCCAGGAGTCCCTGGCCGGCGGCCTCTTCGTACCCGCTGGTTCCATTCAGTTGCCCCGCCAGAAAGAGACCGGGCAGGAGCTTGGACATGAGCGTCGCGTCCAACTGCGACGGGTCCGCCATGTCGTATTCGACCGCGTAGCCGGGAACCAGCATGTCCGCTTCTTCGAGTCCGGGAATTCGCCGCAGGAGGTCGAGCTGAACGTGCGCGGGGAGCGACGTGCTGACCCCTTGGACGTACATCGAATCGCCATCCCAAGTCTCTTGCTCCAGGAAGACGGGGTGCGAGTCTTTGTCGGCGAACCGCACGATCTTGTCTTCGATGCTTGGGCAATAGCGCGGCCCGATGCCTTCGATCTGCCCCGAGTACATGGCGCTCTCGTGGAGGTTGCCGCGAATCAGCTCGTGGACGTCGTCGTTGGTGCGCGTCTGCCAACAAGGCAGGGGTTCGCGAACGGGGAAAGGTGCGTCGTTGAGGAAGCTGAACGCTCCGGTCGGCTCGCTCTCAAGCGGAGCCACACGGTCGAACCGGATGGAGCCCTTCGCCACGCGCGGCGTCGTGCCCGTTTTGAAACGCCGCAGCCGAACTCCCAGCTCGCACAACCCGTCAGACAGCGAGGAAACCGCCTGGTCGCCGCGCCGCGCTGCCACCGTCTTGTTGCGACCCTCGTGGCAGAGTCCGTTGAGAAAGGTTCCGGTCGTCAGCACGACGCTTTGCGCGGCATAGCGCACGGCTTCCCCGCCCACCGCGGCTTCGAGACCCTCCACCCGCTCGTTGCCGATCAGGCGCTCGGCCA
>JACFNW010000671.1 GCA_019454665.1 Fimbriimonadaceae bacterium
GCGCCGGGCCAAGCGGACTTCTAGGCCAAGGGGTACCCTTCGCCTGCTCATGACCGCCCGCGACCTTCGCGACCTGTACCTCCGCTTCTTCGAATCGAAGGGGCATCGCCAGCACCCCTCGGGGTCGCTGGTGCCCTACGACGTCACGGGGAAACTCGACGAGTCCCTCCTGTTCAACGGCGCGGGCATGATCCAGTTCAAGCCGTACTTCCGGGGCACGGCCACGCCGCCCCACAGCCGGCTGGTCACGGCCCAGAAGTGCGTCCGCACGGGCGACATCGACGTGGTGGGCGACCTGACGCACCTCACGTTCTTCGAGATGATGGGCAACTTTTCGTTCGGGGACTACTTCAAGAAGGAGGCCGTGGCGTTCTCGTGGGAGTTCCTCACGTCGCCCGAGTGGCTCGGGCTCGACCCGAAGCGCCTGTCGTTCACGGTGTTCTCGGAGGACGACGAGGCGTATGCGGCATGGTCGGTTCATCTGGAATCGGCCGGGATCGAGCCCGCGACGCGCATCTTCCGGCTCGGCGAAGACACGAACTACTGGCCCGCCGGAGCGTTCTCGAACGGCCCCCCCGGCCCCTGCGGCCCGAACAGCGAGATGTTCTACTGGACCGAGGGCTCGGGCGACCCGCCCACGGGACACTACACGGTCGAGGACTACCTGCGCGACGAGAGCGAGGGCAAGTGGCTGGAGATCTGGAACGACGTGTTCATCCAATACGAGTGGCAGGGCGAACTCCGCAACCCCGCGCGGCCGAACGAGGGCTACCGCAAGACGGGAATGCCCAACCTGCCGTTCCAGAGCGTGGACACGGGCATGGGATTGGAGCGGACGGCAGCGGTGCTCGGCGGCTTCCGAAGCGTGTACGACACCGACGTGTTTCAGCCGATCTTGGCGCGCATCGGCGAGCTTTCCGGGCACCGCTACGGCACCGACGAAGCCAAGGATACGGCCACCCGCATCATCGCCGACCATATCCGCACAGCGTGTTTCTGCATCGCGGACGGCGTGCTCCCGGGCAACTCGGGCCGTGGCTACGTGTTGCGTCGGCTGATCCGTCGGGCCGTGCTGAAGGGCGATCGGGGTCTGGGCCTGACCGAGCCGTTCTTCCATCGCGTGTTCGATGCCGTGCTTGCCGGGATGGGCGACCACTACCGCGAACTTGGCGAGCGGCAGGACTCGATCCGCGCGACGCTGTTGGGCGAAGAGGAGCAATTCCGCCGGACGATTCGGAATGGGCTGCACCAATTCGAGCACGCCGTCATCAATTGGTATCAACAAGCGATCGCGGATTTCATAAGCGTGGAGTCCCGGACCGTCACAGTCCACCAAGCAACAGACATCGATGACCTCACGAAGTACAAGGAGTTGGACCGCATCAACTTCCTCTATGGTCCGCACTTGGAACAGAACTGGCAGCTGCAGGACCCAGGCACACACCGTCATCTGGTCCAATGGGTGCTTGCTAGGCTGGAGATCCTTTCCAAGATTTCGGGGCCTGACATCGGCTTGGGAATCGGGTCGCTGAAAGGGAGGTTGGAGCTACGGCAACTTGAGGGACCGGTGGTGTTCCA
>JACFNW010000015.1:0-6960 GCA_019454665.1 Fimbriimonadaceae bacterium
AAGAAGCCTCCAGAAGCACGGCTGTGTGGAACACGCGCACGCGCCCCCCATCCTCCCGCGCCGCTTGGGCGATCCACGCGTGGCAACCCGGGTTGCCAAGAGCCACGTAAGACACGCCGGTCGCCTCGATGTTCGCCCACTTGCGGTCGAGCAGGCGGCGCGCCATCGCAGGCTGCAGCACGTTGTATGTTCCCGCGCTGCCGCAGCACATCTCGGATTCGGGCAGGGGCACCCAAGACAGGCCCGGAATCGCCGAGAGCAGCGTTCGGGGTTCCGAGCGGACGCGTTGGCCGTGCGCCAAGTGGCACGCATCGTGGTAGGTCGCGCGACCCGGAAGGCCGGGGCTCTCCGCCAGCAACCGCTCCAAGCCGTGGGCCAAGAGGAACTCGCTGACGTCCACCACGCGGGCGGCCACGTCGCGCAGGCGCGGGTCGTCGCCCAGGTCGGCATAGGCCTTCATGGCGCTGCCGCAGCCCGCCGAGTTCACCACGATGGGCGCATCGCCGGGCACCGCGTCCGCGAGTGCCATCGCCATCGAGCGGGCCGACTCCAGGTCGCCGGCATGGGCGTGCAACGCGCCGCAGCAACCCGCCCTCGAAGGCAAAACCCCGAAGCCGCACCGCAACATCAGCCGCCGAGTGGCCTCATGCACCCGTGGGAAGAGCACTCCCATCGCGCAGCCCTCAAGCAGGTACACGGAACGCGAGATGGGCAGGTCGAGCCGCGTCCAGCCGGACGCCGCCTGCGGACGGGGGACCTCGGCCTGCGGGGCGTCGTCGGCAAGCGCCCGGGCCGCAACGGTGGGCATCTTGCGTCCGCCGGTCGCCGCCAGTTGGAGCCGCAAGACGCCCGGATTGGTCAATCCGGCCAGCAGCGCACGCTCGGCCCAGGGGCGCTTGACCTTCTCGCGGGCAAGCTCCAGCAGCGCGCCATACTCCACCCCGCTCGGGCAGGCCGTTTCGCACGCGCGGCACCCGAGGCACTTCGCAAGGTGGGGGGCGACATCCCTATCCCAATCCAGTTTGCCCGCATCGGCGTTGCGGATCAGGTAGATGCGCCCGCGAGGCGACTCGGTCTCCTGTCCGGTCAGGGCGAACGTGGGACAGCTTTCGAGGCAGAAGCCGCAGCGGATGCAGTGCGCCGCCAAGTCGGAGATCGTCTTCTGGCTCATATCGCCTCCAGTGCGCCGGGGTTCAGCTTGCCCTCCGGGTCGAGGAGCTTCTTGGCGCGGCGCATCCACCCCGTTTGGACGGCGTCGAACGGTTCCAGATTACGGCTCCCACAGCCCGCCCGCATCACCCAGTCGTGCCCGAACCGGGGCAATTCGACGTCGGCGGACCACAGGGTGCTGGTCGCTTCGTCGGCTACCTGGGGCAGGCCCTTAGCAGCCGTCAGCAAGGCCGCAAAGTCGGTCGCAAGCGTGCGCTGGATGCGAAGGTTGCTCGCAGACAAGGTTCCCGTGGCGGACCAGGAGGGTTCGGGGCGTGCGCCCAAGGGCAGCGTGCGGAGGATGACCTCGGCGATCACGCCCAGCGTGCCGCGCGCGCCGATCATGAGTTTGTGGACGTCGTAGCCCGCCACGCTCTTTACGGCTTGGCTTCCCGAGCGCGCCACACGGCCGTCCGGACGGACGATCGTCATCCCCAGGCACCAATCGCGCCACCCGCCGCACCGCGCTTCGAGCCCGTTGGGAAGGCCCAGGGCGAGCAAGCCGCCGACCGTGCCGATGTCGCCCAGCGGGCTGGCCCACGGGATGCATTGGCCGCGTTCGGCGAGCGCGCCCTGGAGATCGGTCAGGCGCGTTCCGGCGCGCACCACGACCACCATGTCCTCTGGGTGGTGCTCGACGACGCCGGTCAACCGGTGCATCAACAGCGTCGTCGGGTGGCCGAGTGCCACGGACCAGTCTTCCAACCCCGAGCAGGCCTGCGGGCCGCGCACGTCGAACGCCACGTGCGAACCCGAGCCCAGGACCTCGATCCGGCCCGCTTCGCGGACCGCGTCTGCCAGTTCTTCAACGGTTTGGGGCTCTAGGACGGTGTTCACCATGCCGCGCCCCTCCAGCGGCGCATGTGCTCGACGCAACCCTTCTGGTTTGGCAGAATCTTGCACGGGTTGCACAGGTCGCCATCGTTGAAGATGCGGCGAACGTCCATCATCAGATCCAGTCCTTCGCGCCCGAACATGCGCTCCATCAGGCCGATCTTCTCGACGCCGATGCCGTGTTCGCCCGAAAGGCTGCCGCCGAGGTCGAGGCAGACCTCCAGGATCTCCTCGCCCGCCGCGACGGCGGCTTCGACTTGGGCTGGGTCGCGGTCGTCGAAGTACATGCACGGGTGCAGGTTGCCGTCGCCGGCGTGGAAGATGTTGGCGATGCCGATCCCCCTGCGTGCCGCCACTTCGCTGATGCGGTCGAGCATCTCGGGGAGCTTCGAGCGGGGGATCACGCCGTCTTGGGTGACGATGGTCGGGGCGATGCGGCCCATGGCACCGATGCCTTTCTTGCGGGCCGTCCAGAGCTTCTGCCTCTCGGCTTCGTCGGCGGCGACCGCCACGTCCATGGCACCGTGCTTTGCGCAGATATCGAGCACCGTCCGCATCTCGCCGGCCACGGCATCCGGGTCCCCGTCGCACTCGATCAGCAGGAGCGCCTTGGCCCCTTCGGGATACACGAGGCCGAACGCCAGCGAGACGGCCTTCATGATGCCCTCGTCCATCATCTCCAGCGCGGCGGGAATCGTGCCGGCGGCGATGATGTCGGCGACCGTTTGGGTGGCGTCGCGCACCGTGGCGAACGAGGCGAGCACCGTTTCCACTTTGGCAGGGTTTGGAGTGAGCCTCACCCAGGCCTCGGTCACCACGCCCATCGTGCCTTCGCTGCCGATCAGCACACCCAGCAGGTCGAGACCTGGCCCGCCGGGCACCTTCGAGCCGACTTGTACGATCTCGCCATCCACGTCCACCATGGTCAGGGCAAGGACATGCTGGACGGTCACGCCGTACTTGAGCGTGTGCGGTCCGCCGGAGTTCTCGGCGATGTTGCCGCCGAGGGTCGAGACCGTCTGGCTCGAGGGGTCCGGGGCGAAGTGCAACCCCGCATGGGCGACGGATTCGGAAATGCGTTTGTTGACCGCACCCGCCTGGGCCCGAAGGCACCGGTTCGGCAGGTCTACCTCCAATATTCTCGTCATCCGCTTTGTGGAGATCAGCACGCCGCCCATCGCCGCCAACGCGCCGCCGCTGAGGCCCGTTCCGGCACCGCGCGGGGTGTAAGGGACCTGGTTCCGGTTGCACCAGCGCACCACGTCGCGCACTTGCTCGGTGGTCTCGGGTAGCACGACCACCGATGGCTTGGACTTGTCGATGGTGTATGCGTCGCAATCGTACGCCTTACGCGCCGAGGGGGTCGCGAGCACCTGACCGGGGCCGAGCATGGACTCCAGTTCGCGCGCCCAGCGCGCCTCGGTCCTTCGGTCGGGGTCGGTCACGGGCATACGTCTAGTTTGGCCTCAATCGAACAGCGAATGGGGCTGTCCCTGCTCAAGAGCGAGCAATCGCGCCTTGACGTCCGTCCCGCCGCCGAAGCCCGTCATCGAGCCATCGCGACCGATCACGCGATGGCAAGGCACGACGATCGAGATCGGGTTCGAGCCGTTGGCGCGTCCGACGGCACGGGCCGCGTCGGGTCGCCCCAGGTGCTCGGCAATGTCGCCATACGACCGAGTTTGGCCGTAGGGGATGCCTCGCAGGGCCGACCAGACTTCGTGCTGGAAAGCCGTCCCGGTTGGGCAGACCTCGAGGTCGAACGCTTTGCGCGCTCCGGCGAAGTACTCGTCCAACTGCTTCCGCACGTGTCCGACCGCATGCTCGTCCCGCACCCATCCGGGCTTCACGACCTCGCCGAACAACACGTGCGTCAGCCGGCCCCTGGCGTCCACAGCGACCGTCAACGGCCCGACGGGGCTGGGCATCCAGGCGTAACGTACGGTTCCGGGCAAGAAGCTCTGAAACTTCTCCCGCCAGCCTGAGGCAAGGCCTTCGGAAGCCAGGATGCGCCGTACTGCCTTGAGGTTGCCCCGGTCGAAGTGCAGCGTGTGGTTGGCTTCCCAGACCGTCGCCGCACCTTCTGGCTGGTGGATGGATTCGATGGCGTCGTTCGGGGATACCAAACCAGGCTGGAGCACGCGGAAGTAGATGCCTGGACGCTCGGCCTTCAGGAACTCCTCGACGAAGCCGGGACGATCCATGCGGATCTCCAGCTTGAAGCACGGGATCCGTGCCTGGCAGGCCTCGATGACCGCTTCGCCGATCTGGAAGCGCTCGCCGATGAGCACGCTTCGTTCGTCGAGGCCGACGGTGGTCAGGTTCTCGCCAAACTGGCCTGGTTCCAGGTCGTCCCGGCCCAGGCGTTCGCGCCAGTAGGCGTAATGCTCCCACGGATACAGGTAGGTCGCCTTCTCGAGGCCGCCGTGGTTTCGGCGGTCGGCCACTTGGTCGCCCTCGAAGCCCTCCAAGCCCAGGTGGGCGGGACCGGCGACGGGCGTTTTGTAGATTCCGGTGGGGACCTCTTCGCCCTTGTACGCCACCGTCCGGATGGAACCGAGGTTCAGCGAAAGGAGCCGAGGCATCAGCCGTAGACCTCGTCCCGCGAGATCACGCGAGCGCGGTCGTCTTCGTAACCGACCACGACCACCTTGGTTCCCGCGAGGATCTCGCGCGTGCCGTCGTCGGCCACCGCGAGCACGTCGAGCATCTCGCCTTTGGCTTCCAGCCGAATGCGGCCCGTCTGGCCGGGCCGCATGGCGACCATCACCTCGGCGTCTCGGCCCACGAAGTCGCGCTCGGAGACGTTGGTGTTCACCTCGTTGCGCTTCAGCAAACGCATGGTGAGGCCGACAGAACCGCCCGCGATCGCTCCGGCTGCGAGAGCCAGGGCCAGCGTCGGGACTTGACCCAGGGGGGTACCCGCCGTCAGCAGGATTCCCGTCACCCCGAAGAAGGCGGCAAAGAAGGTCCAGAACCGGAGACTGAAAAAGATGGTCCACGCGCCGTCGGCATGGGCACCGTCGTGGGCGTCCGCCGAAAGGTCGTGGTCCATCGAGTGGTCGGCCCCGTGCGACCCCGCGATCGCGGAATACAGGAGCATCGCCATGCCCAAGACACCCGTCCAAATGTAGAGTGACAGCATTGTTGTTCTCCCATTATCCTATGACAAGGGCAGAGGGCCGGGCCGGGTGGCGGCACCGTGCCTAGAGCGTTCGTTTTCAACGCCGGCCGGTTGTTCGTCGGCGTGGACCCGCGCGGGGCGATTCGGGACCTTTACTTCCCGGAAGTCGCCATGTTCAGCCACTTGGCGGGCCATGCCATCCGCTTCGGCGTTTGGCGCGAAGGCCGCTTTGCGTGGCTGAACGAGCACGAGCCGCGACTCGAACTTTCGCGGCCCGACGACGTGGGTCGCGCGACGTGGGAGTTGCACGAGTTGGGCCTGAACGTTCAGGCTGATTACCGTCTGTCACCGGGACCCGGCGATGCGTTTCACGTGGAGTTTCGCGCGGACAAGCCGGCTCGCCTGTTCGTCACCGAGGACTTGCGCATCCGGGAGAGCGACATCGGCGACACGTCCGTTTTCGATCCCGAACTGAACGGCGTATGCCACTACAAAGAGGAGTTCTGGTTCCTCTTTCGCTTCTCGAACCCGGAACGCCCCTGGTTTGCCACCGGCATCAAAGGCTTCGCGGGTCTGGAGGGCACTTGGCGCGACGCCGAGGACGGCGAGCTTTCGGGCAACCCCATCGCCCAGGGGTCGGTGGACGCCACGCTCGGCGTCGCCATCGAGCCCGATCAGACGGTCGTCTTTCAACTCGCGGCGGCTCGCTCGCACGAGGAACTGGCCCTCGTCGGTAGGCCGCTTACCGGCGGGCCTTTGCGCGACGAGCCTCTGGACCGTGCGCATGCTCTGGCCGAGTTCAGCCTGAAGGTCATCGAGGACCACACGACCGGGCGCGGCGCGATGGTCGCCGCCTGCGATTCGGACATCATGGCCACGAACCGGGCCAACTACGGGTACGTCTGGCCGAGAGACGCCGCGCGCGTTGCCGGAATCGTTCGCCGGTGCGGCCGTCCGGAGTTGGCCTTGCGCTTGCTGACCTTCCTCGCCGAGAGCATGCCCGACTCGGGCCGTTACCTTCAGAAATACCACGTGAACGGCACGTTGGGCGCTTCTTGGCATCCTTGGGTCGCCCCGGACGGTTCGCCCCGACTGCCCATTCAAGAGGACGAGACAGCCACCACCGTAGCCGAGGCCTGCGAACTCGTGTTGCACCAAGGGGGTGAATCGCTCCTGCCCATGATCCGCAGGGGCGCGGACTTCCTGGCCTCCTATCGCGACCGGAACGGGCTTCCGTTGCCCAGTTACGACCTTTGGGAGGAACGATGGGCGGTGCACGCGTACACCGTGGGCGAAGTGGTCCGGGCTTTGGAGGCGGCCGCCAAGGTGTTTGCGATGGACGACCGGGCTGTTTCGGAGGGGTGGATGCAGGCGGCTAGCGAGGTCCGGGAGGCATTCGCCGAGCGCCTTGTGGATGCCGCAACCGGGCGACCTTACCGCTCGATCGGCGAGGACGGGCGTCCCGACCCCACCCCGGACGCTTCCCTGCTCCTGTTGCCCCGCGACCTGCTACCCGGCGGGATCGGGGACCTCGCGGCGTGGTTGCGAGAGGCGCTCTGGGTCGAAGCGATCGGGGGGATGGCGCGTTACCCGGGCGACTACTACTTCCGCCGTTCGGACGTCGCGCCGGGCAACCCGTGGGTCATCTGCACGATGTGGCTGGCCCAAGCCTACGCCGAGCTGGGCGAATGGGAGGAGGTGGACCGGCTGATTGCGTGGACCCATCGCGTGGCCGGTGCGACGCTGATCCTGCCCGAGCAGATTCATGCCGAGACGGGCGAACATCTCAGCGT
>JACFNW010000015.1:6970-14217 GCA_019454665.1 Fimbriimonadaceae bacterium
TCGCCTTTGGTCTGGTCCCATGCCGAGTACTTGGAGACGTGGCGACGGGTGGGATTGGGTTTGGTTCGGTGAGGTTGGGTGAGGTTGGGCTGGAGTTGGGCTTTTGTTCTGCGGAAGGGCAGTCCTCGACCCAACCTTAGCCCGGCCTCGGGCAAACTCCGACCTTAGCCCCACACGACAATACGCATAGGGGTATCATGGTTGCATGACGCATGAGGAACGCACCGCGACCGACCGCAGGCTGGCACGCATCGAGGGCCAGATCCGCGGCATCCGCCGCATGATCGCCGAAGGCGCCTACTGTTGCGACGCGCTCAACCAGATCGCCGCCGCATCGGCTGCGCTGAACCAAGTGGCCGTCCAAGTGGCCTCCAGCCACATCCGTCACTGCGTCGTCGCCCACAACGCGTCGGAGTCCCATCCCGATGCCGTGCCGATGACGCGCGAAGCCTTGGTCGACGAACTCGACGAAGTGCTCCGCCGCCTCATGCGTTGACTTATACCCACAGGAGTATCACACCATGCCTACCACACTTTACAACGTCACCGGAATGTCTTGCCAGAACTGCGTTCGCCACGTGCGGGAGGCCATCGCGGCCCTTCCCGGCGTGCTGAGCGTCGAAGTGGATCTCGCCTCGGGATCGGCCCGCGTCGAGCACACGGAGCTGGACGACGCCGCCCTGATCGCCGCGCTCGAAGACGAAGGATACGGGGCGACCCGGCAGTCATGAGCGAACCCGCGACCGTCGAAACCGTCCTGGACGTCGAGGGCATGACCTGCGCCTCGTGCGTTCGCCGCGTCGAGCGCGCGCTGCTCAAAACCGAAGGGGTCGAGTCGGCGCACGTCAACTACGCGACGCATCAGGCCACCGTCGTTCACGGCACCCATGCCGCTCCCGAGGCGTTGACGCTGGCCGTCGAGAAGGCAGGCTACGCGGCGGCCCCCGCCGAGCACGGCTCGGACGACGTGGGAGAACACGCCGAACACCTCAAGGCAGAATCCCAGAAACAGTTGGCGGCCATCAAAACCAACCTGTTGCTGGCGGCGGCGCTGACCGTGCCCGTGACGGCGGTCTCGATGCTGTGGCACCCCCGCCCCGAGTGGGTGAACTGGGTCCTGTTCGCGCTCTCGACGCCCGTCATCTTCGGAGCGGGACGGGGCTTCTTCGTCGTGGCGGCGAAGGCCCTTCGGCACGGCAACACGACGATGGACACCCTCATCGCCATGGGCAGCGGCGCGGCGTGGGCGTATTCGACCTATGCGCTCGTCGCGTTTCGGGGGCACGGCGCCCATCAGAGCCACCACATCTACTTCGAGACGGGCGCCGTCATCGTCACGCTCATCCTGCTCGGTCGCTACCTGGAGGCCAAAGCCAAGACCCGGATGTCCGATTCGATCCGCGCGTTGATGCGGCTGGCTCCCGACGAGGCGACCGTCATCGGGTTGGATGGCGAAGCGCACTCCCTGCCCGTTGCGCAACTCAAGAAGGGCATGCTCCTGCGGGTGCGGCCCGGCGAGACCGTCCCCACCGACGGCGTGGTCGTCGAAGGCGAGTCGTTCGTCAACGAGGCGATGGTCACGGGTGAGCCATTGCCAGTCGCCAAGAACATCGGCGACACGGTGACCGGCGGCACGCTCAACGAGCAAGGCTCCTTTGTGTTCCGTGCCGAGCGCGTGGGCAGCGAGACCACGTTGGCCGGCATCGCGCGCATGGTCCAGCGAGCCCAAGGCTCCAAAGCGCCGATGCAGGGCCTCGCCGACCGCGTCTCGAGCATCTTCGTCCCCATCGTGATCGCCCTCGCCGTGGTGACGGCACTCGTGTACGGACTGGGAGGTTGGGGATGGGATGCCGGCTTGATGGCCGCTGTCGCGGTCCTCGTCATCGCGTGTCCGTGTGCGCTCGGGTTGGCGACGCCCACGGCTTTGATGGTGGGCACCGGACGCGGCGCCGAACTTGGCATCCTCATCAAAGATGGCGCGGCGCTGGAGCACGCGGCGCACGTGAAGTCGGTGCTGTTGGACAAAACGGGCACGCTCACCGACGGCCGTCCGCGAGTCCAGGCGGTTCGCGTGTTGGGCGAGGGGTCTGAGTCCGAGGCGTTGGCCTACGCTGCGGCGGTGGGTCGCCTGAGCGAGCACCCCGTCGCCCAGGCCATCGCGGACGAGGCCGACCAACGCGGCGTCGAGCGGCTCGAGGCCACCGGATTCGCGAGCGAACGCGGCCAAGGCGTTTCGGCGGTCGTCGGCGAGACGCCGGTGCGTCTGGGCCGTATCGAGTGGGCGTTGGCTGGCCAACCCCACGCCGACGTGTCGCAGGCGGCCGACGCGATGGGGGCGGCCAGCGTGTCGCTCCTCGTGGCGGGCGAGCGACGGGCGCTGTTCGCCGTGGCCGACGCGGTTTCGCCCACCAGCCGCGAAGCCGTGCGTGAGCTTCGGACGATGGGTGTGGAAGCCGTGATGGTCACGGGCGACCGCAAGGCGATGGCTCAAGCCGTCGCTGCCGAGGTTGGGATCCACAAGGTGGAGGCCGAGGTCCGCCCCGAAGGAAAGGCCGCCATCGTGCAGCAACACCAGGGCAAGGGCGCGGTGGCGATGGTGGGCGACGGGGTGAACGATGCCCCGGCTCTGGCTCAGGCCGACCTCGGCATCGCGATGGGCTCGGGCACCGATGTGGCGATGGAGACGGCCGGGGTCACGCTGCTGCGCTCGGACCTTCGCGGCGTGCCGCAAGCCATCCGATTGGCGCGCGCCACGCTGACCACCATCCGCTGGAACCTGTTCTGGGCGTTCGTGTACAACGTGGTGATGATCCCGTTGGCGGCGGCGGGTCGGCTCGACCCCATGCTCGCCGCAGGCGCGATGGCCTTCTCGAGCGTGTCGGTGGTCGCCAACTCGCTTCGGTTGCGGGGGTTCGATCGGAGGGAGAGCCTAGGCCGAACGACACAACATGACTCTCAACATGCAAATCACTTGATACAATAACACTCAAGAGAGAACCATGCGATTCGACAAGCTCACCGTAAAGACCCAACAGGCCCTCCAGGACGCACAGCACCTGGCGGCCGAGTATCACCACAGCAGCGTGGACACGCCCCACATGCTGCTGGCCGCACTCCGTCAAGACGATGGACTGGCCGGGCCCGTCTTGGAGATGGTGGGGGCCGACGCGGGCCGCTTGAACGCCGACCTGCATCGCCTGCTCGAAGGCCGAGCGAAGGTCCAGGGCGGGTCTTACGGCGATTCGATGACCAGTGGCTTGTCGCGCATTTGGAACAACGCGTTCACCATCGCGAAGGAGATGGACGACGAGTACGTCGCCACGGAGCACGTCCTGCTGGCCATGGTGGACGACCCCGAAGAGGCCGGACGGCTTCTCCGCACTCACGGCGTCACCCGCGAGCCGCTGGAGAAGGCCGTGCAGGACATCCGCGGCGGGCGAAAGGTGACCGACCCCAACGCCGAGGACCGCTATCAGGCCCTCGACAAGTACGGCATTGATTTCACGGCCAAGGCGCGCGAGGGCAAGCTGGACCCCGTCATCGGGCGGGACGACGAGATTCGGCGCGTGATGCAGGTCCTCAGCCGGCGCACCAAGAACAACCCCGTCCTCATCGGCGAGCCAGGCGTGGGCAAGACGGCCGTCGTCGAAGGGCTGGCCCAACGCATTGTGAAGGGCGACGTTCCCGAGAGCCTCAAGAACAAGAGCCTTATCGCGCTCGACCTCGGCGCACTCATCGCGGGCGCCAAGTACCGTGGCGAGTTCGAGGACCGCTTGAAGGCCGTACTCGAGGACATCAAGAAGGCCGAGGGCCGGATCATCCTGTTCATTGACGAACTCCACACGCTGGTCGGCGCGGGCAAGGCCGAGGGCAGCATGGATGCCGCGAATATGCTCAAGCCCATGCTGGCGCGAGGCGAACTGCGGTGCGTCGGAGCGACCACGCTCGACGAGTACACCAAGCACATCGAGAAGGACAAGGCCTTGGAGCGGCGCTTCCAGACCGTGCTGGTGGACGAGCCGACCGTCGAAGAGACGATCTCGATCCTGCGCGGCCTCAAAGAGCGCTACGAGATCCACCACGGCGTCCGCATTCAGGACGGTGCGATCATCGCCGCCGCGACGCTCAGCAACCGCTACATCACCGACCGCTTCCTTCCGGACAAGGCGATTGATCTGGTGGACGAAGCCGCCTCCCGGCTGAAGATCGAGATGGACAGCGTGCCTCAGGAGATAGACGATCTGGAGCGTCAGATCAACCAGCTTCAGATCGACAAGGCCGCGTTGCTCAAAGAGACCGACGAGGCCTCCAAGAAGCGGCTCGAGGACGCCGAGCGCAAACTGGCCGATCTCGGGGCCGAGGTCCAGCGGCTGCGCGCGATCTGGCAGACCGAAAAGGAGAAGATCGAGGCGATGCGCGGGCTCAAGCAGGAGATCGAGAGCCTGCAGGTGCAGCTTCAACAGGCCCAACGCGACGCCGACTGGGGGCGTGCGGCCGAGATTCAGCACGGCATGCTTCCCCGCTTGAACGCCCAGATGCAACACGAAACCGCCGAGCTGGAGCGCGTTCAGGGCGGCGCGCGCATGCTCAAGGAAGAGGTCGGCCCGGACGACATCGCCGACGTGGTCTCCAAGTGGACCGGCGTTCCCGTGAGCAAGCTCATGCAAGGCGAGTTGGAGAAGCTGATCAAGCTGGAAGACCACCTGGAGAAGCGCGTGGTCGGGCAACGCGAGGCGCTCACCATCCTCGCCGACGCCGTTCGCCGAGCGCGGAGCGGCATCAGCGACCCCAACCGACCCATCGGCTCGTTCTTGTTCCTCGGCCCCACGGGCGTGGGCAAGACGGAAACGGCCAAGGCCCTCGCCGAGTTCCTATTCGACGACGAGCGGGCGATGGTGCGCATTGATATGTCGGAGTACCAGGAGAAGCACTCGGTGGCCCGGTTGATCGGCGCGCCTCCCGGCTACGTGGGTTACGACGAGGGCGGCCAACTCACCGAGGCCGTCCGCCGACGTCCCTACAGCGTGGTGCTGATGGACGAGGTCGAGAAGGCCCACCCAGAGGTGTTCAACGTGCTGCTGCAGATGCTGGACGACGGGCGGCTCACCGACGGCCAAGGCCGGACCGTGGACTTCCGCAACGCCGTGGTCATCTTGACCAGCAACCTCGGCTCGCAGTTCTATGCGGACAACCCGCTCATGGACCCCGTCGAGTTCGAGAAGGTGAAGAAGCAGGTGCTGGACACCGTGCGCGGGTTCTTCCGCCCCGAGTTCATCAACCGACTGGACGACATCATCGTGTTCCGGGCGCTGGGCGTCGCCGAGATCAAGCGGATCGTCGAGATTCAGTTGCGGCACGTGGCCGAACGGCTCAAGGATCGCCGCATCGAGTTGGACGTCACCGACGGGGCTTTGAGCCTGATCGCCAGCGAGGGGTTCGACCCCGTGTACGGGGCGCGGCCCCTCAAGAGGGCCATCCAGCGCGACCTGCTCAATCCGCTGGCGCAGCAACTGCTGGCGGGGACCATCCGCGACGGGCAGCGGGTGACGGTGGACGTGCAGAACGGCGAGCTGGTCTTCGCGGCGGCCGAACCCGCCCCCGTCTAAGGCCAGGCAGGAACCCGAGCGCAGCGGGTCGCAGTATGAGAGGACAACATGGTTGGCCTCCTGCTTCTTACCGCCGCGCTCGCCTTGCCCACCGAGGCGAAGCCAAACCTGAAGGGCACACTGGTCGTCGTGAACCAGCGCAGCGACACGGCCACGTTGGTGGACCTCGCCACGTTGGAGGCCTATAAGCACGTGCCCGTGGGCGGAGGCCCGCACGAGGCGGCCGTCTCGCCCGACGGCAAGACCGCTGTCGTGACCAACTACTTCAAGCAAGGCGTGGGGCCGAGCAACTCGCTCACCGTGATCGAACTTCCAAGCGGCAACGTGCGCAAGACGATCTCCCTGGGCGACTACCGCCAGCCGCACGACATCCGATGGGTGGACGGGCGCAAGGTGGTGCTGACCGTCGAAGCCAACCAAGCCCTGTTGCTCCTGGACGTGGAAAGCGGCAAGGTGGAGCGCAAGTTCGAAACCGGAGTCGCCGGGTCGCACATGCTGAGCCTGTCCGCAGATCGCAAGCGGCTCTACTGCTCGAACATGGGGCCTGGCACCGTCACCGCGTTCGACTTCCGAACCGGCGCGAAGCTCAAGGAGGTGGCTTGCGGACAGCAGACCGAAGGCGTCGGCGTCACGCTCGACGGCAAGTGGATCTGGGCCGGCAACCGCGCCGAGGACACGATCACCATCATCGACGCCGAGAAGCTCGAGGTGGCCAAGACAGTCAGGTCGGCGGGCTTCCCTTACCGCGTCCAGTTCACTCCAAACGGCAAGAGCGCCTTGATCCCCCATGCGACCAGCGGCGAGTTGGTCGTGTTCGACGTGGCTCGCCAGGAGGAGACGAAGCGGATCAAGCTCGGTGGCACGGGGATCAAGCTGGGCGTCGAATCCGGCTCGCCCGCGGGGGTTTTTGCCCACCCGGACAATCGCCACGCGTTCGTGACCGTGCGCAACGACAACTCCGTGGTCGTGCTGGACCTTCAAACCGGGGTGACTTTGGCCCGTGTTGCCGTGCAGACCAGTCCAGATGGGGTGGCCTATTCGCCCATCGCCCGCTGAAATCGTGCCGCACTACCAAGGACTTTCGGTTATGCTGAACATCGTGAACCCGCTCATTCTGCTCGTCGTCGTGGCCTCCCACGGGTTGGCCCAACCCCAAGGTCCCGAGGCTACCGTCGGCGCACTCTACGAAGTCATCTCCGGCCCTGCGGGCCAGAAGCGCGACTGGGACAAGTTCAGGAGCCTTTTCGTCGAGGACGCCAAGATGCGCGTGGTCGTGAAACGGCAGGGCGGCCCGCACGAGTTGCGTACGCTGACGCTGGACGACTATGTGAACCGGAGCGGCCCGATGTTGGAGCAACGCGGGTTCTTCGAGAAGCAGATCGCGGCCAAGGTCGAGCGCTACGATGGCTTGGTGCATCTTTTCTCGACCTACGAGGCGCGAAGCAAGGCGGACGACGAGAAGCCGATGGACCGAGGGATCAACTCGATTCAGCTGGTGCAGATCGGGGACACGTGGAAGATCGTGTCCATCGTGTGGCAGGCCGAGTCTTCGGGTGTGCCGGTGCCCACGACCTACTTGCCGAAAGCGGGAGGCTAGGCGAGTCCGGAGTCCTCGAGAAAAAAGTCGGAAATCGCTGTGTC
>JACFNW010000016.1 GCA_019454665.1 Fimbriimonadaceae bacterium
CCACCGAACACCACCGAACACCACCGAACACCACCGAACACCACCGAACACCACCCTACGGAGTCATTCCTCGATGGAACGAGAGACCCAGCATCACGACGCGCATCCTCCGCGCAAAATCGCCCAAATGGTCGCCCGACTCGGTGTGGCGAAAGCCACCGAGAACGGCCTCACCCTCTTCGTCCTCGCCATCCTCGCCGGCGCGTTCATCTCGATGGGCGCGCTGTTCTTCACCATCGTCACCACGGACACCGGCCTGGGCTTCGGCCTCACCCGGCTGATCGGCGGCGTGAGCTTTTGCCTCGGCCTCATCTTGGTCGTCGTCGCGGGAGCCGAGCTGTTCACGGGCAACAACTTGATCGCCATGGCGTGGGCCAGCGGCCTCGTCGGCACCCGCGCCGTCCTGCGCAACTGGCTCATCGTGTATCTGGGCAACGTGGTCGGATGCCTGGGCTCCGTGGCCTTGGTGCTTTGGGGGCGGACCGACCAAATGGCGGCGGGCAACGTCGCGGCAACGGCCGTCAAGATCGCCTCGGCCAAGGCCGACCTCACGTTCTCCGAGGGCCTCGCCCGGGGCATTCTGTGCAACGCGCTGGTCTGCCTGGCCGTGTGGTTGGCCCTCGGCGGGCGGGGCGTGGCCGACAAGATCGTCGCCATCGTGTTCCCCATCACGGCCTTTGTGGCGATGGGGTTCGAGCACTCGATCGCCAACTGGTTCTTCCTGCCCTATGGGTTGGCACTCGCGGGGCCCGAGCGCGTGGACGCCACGGGCGCTCTGGTCAACCTGGTGTCGGTCACGATCGGCAACATCTTGGGAGGGACGCTCCTCGTCGCCGGGGTCTACTGGACGGCCTATATGCGCGACGGCCACGGCGCGCAAGAAAGCAAGCCCCACCCGCGAGCGCACGAGCCCCGGGAGCCCGAACTGTCGCTGCTCAGGTGAGCGCTTGCTCGACGAGGTGGACGATGAGGTCCAGCTCTTCTTCGCTCACGCCGAAGTGCGGTGTGAACCGCAAGGAATTCGCGCCACCGTGGATGACCTGAAGCCCCCGGTGGCGCAGTTCCTCTTCCACCGAGCCGGACCCGAAGCACTTGATCTCGGGGGCCAACTCGCACGAAAAGAGCAGCCCGCACCCCTGGACCCTCGTGATCGCACCGCCGAGAGACTGGCGCAGCCGCTCGAGCTTCTCCACGGCCTGACGCCCTCGGGTCCGGATGTTCTGACGCAGTTCCGGAGTGAACGCCTGCAGGACCATCCTTCCCACCTCCATGGCGCGCGGGTTGGCCGTCATCGTGTTGCCATAGATGCCCGCGTGGTAGAGGTTCGCCGATTCAGCGCTCACGGCCAGCACCGAGAGCGGATACTGCCCGGCGTTGAGCGCCTTGGAATAGGTCTCGCAATCCGGAGCGCGCAGCCCTTCGAAGCCGGGATAGTCCACGATCGAGAGCACGCCGTGGGCGCGCAGACCCGCCTGGATCGAATCCACCAGCAACAGGCTCCCATGCGCTTCGGTGAGTTCGCGAGCGGCAGCGTAGAACGAGGCGGGCAACGCGCGGCCGGGGTCGCCTTCGCCCATCACGGGCTCCAAGAGCACCGCTTCGATGAACCAGCCATTGGCGTCCGCCTCGGCGAACACCCGGCGCAGGGCGTCCTCGTCGTAGGGTGGAACGGTGATCAACGACGTCTCGCCCCGAAAGCTCGCCAGATGCCGCTCGTAAGCCGAACGCGACGAATCCGAGTAGATCGCGGGGCGATCCGTCCGACCGTGAAAGCTGCCCTTGACCGACACTCGCCGAATGCAGCGTCCCTCGTACCTGCCGCCCGGATCGGTCATCAGTTTGGCGTTGACGTCGGCGATGCGGGTCGCCAAGCCCATGGCCTCGGAACCCGAGTTGAGGAACATGAACGAGGCGTACGGGCATCCTCCGCTCGTATGGCCGATCTCGCGCCGAAGGGCGCCATCGAACAGCCACTGCGACAGGCTCGGCGTCATGATGTTGGCCATCGCCTGGGGTCGCGCCATCGCCTCCAGTACCGCGGCTGGGGTGTGGCCGAGGCCGAGCATCCCGTAACCGCCCGTGTCGTAGACCACCGCACCCTTGAGCGTCACGATCCAGGGTCCCCGCGCCGCGAGCGCCACATAAGGCACCACCGTGTCGTGGGGGTAGAAATTCACCACCCCGGCTTGCACTCGGCGGATCTGCTCGCTCTCGTCGAGGTCGAGCAACTCGGCGCAGGCTTCCCGCATCTCGGCGTACCGCTCGGCTGCCGCCCCGATGGCTAGCGCCAATTCGGGGAACCGCTCGGCCAAGCCGGGAATGCGCTCGTCGCAAAGGCCGCGCGTAAGACGGCGGCCGGCGTGTGCGCGCAACGGAGCAAGGGCATCGAGCAGGGGCATAGGGACCTCATTGTCGACCTGAAGCAAGCATGACTCGCCGGTCGCCCGCTTGGAATGGTACCCGCGCGACCCCGAACGCGGCTGAAGCGGCGGCGCGCACGGCTTCCTCTATAATGGGTCATGCGCGCCATTTGGTCGTCGTTCGTTCGCCTGTGCCCCGTGTTGGCCCTCGCCTTCGTCGCCGTGGCGGTCCAGGCTCAGGTCAAGCCCAACTTCCAGGCGGGTCAGGCCCAGATCGTCGAGGCGTTTTCGAACCAAGACGAGTGGATCCGTGAGCGGCTTTGGGTTCAAACCGACTTCGATTCCGACAAGAACGGCGTGCTCGACCGCGTCCATGTGGCCGTGACGCGCCAGCGGCAGACCGAGACCGAAGGCCTGAAGGTGCCCGTGATCTACGAGTCGTCGCCGTACTTCGCTGGGACGGGCAACGGCCGCCAAATCCTGTGGGACGTGCGCCACGAGATCGGCGCGGAGCCGCCCCCCAGGACCGTCAAGCCCGAGATTCCCTTCGACCCCAACCGCACCACGATCTCCGGCTCGCTCGTCCGCCAGTGGGTGCCGCGCGGCTTCGCCGTCGTCCACTCGGAAGCGCCGGGAACGGGCCTCTCGACAGGCAGCCCGACAGTCGGAGGCGACCCGGAAAGGTTCGCTCCCAAGGCCGTCATAGACTGGCTCAACGGCCGCGCCAAGGGCTACAAGACCATCACGGGCAACGAGGAAGTCGTCGCGACGTGGTGCACGGGCAAAGTCGGGATGGTCGGCACGTCTTACAACGGCACGATCCCGCTCGCTGCGGCGACCACCGGCGTTGAGGGCCTTGAAGCCATCATCCCCGTCGCGCCGAACACGTCGTACTACCACTACTACCGCTCGAACGGCCTGGTGCGGCACCCCGGCGGATGGCTGGGGGAGGACATTGACAGCCTGTACGATTTCATCAACAGCGGCGATCCCGCCATCCGCGAAGCCAGCGACCGCATCTACCGCAACGGCGAATTCGTCAAGTGGCGCGACCGCATCACCGGCGACTACAACCCGTTCTGGGCGGAACGCGACCTGCTGAAGCACGTCGGCAACGTCAAGTGCGCCGTCCTCATGGCCCACGCGTTCAACGATTGGAACGTGGTCCCCGAGCACAGCGTGCGCATCAGCGAGGCGCTCAAGGGCCGCGTGCCGCTGGTCCAGTACTTCCACCAGGGAGGTCACGGCGGCGATCCGCCGTTCGAACTCATGAACAAGTGGTTCACGCGGTTCCTCTACGGCGTCGAGAACGGGGTCGAGAGCGGCCCCAAAGCGTTCATCGTCCGTGAAGCGACGCCCGGTGGGCCGCGAGGTGCGCGTTCGGCCCCGGTCGAATACGCCGACTACCCGCATCCGGACGCCAAGCCGGTGACCTTCTACCTCGGTGCAGGGGGCAACGGCATCGGAACGCTCTCGACGTCGCGACCTGCGAAGCAGGGCGAGGAGACGCTCACCGACGACGTGTCGTTCGACGCGCCGACGCTGGCGAAGGCCGCCGAGTCGCCCAACCGCTTGATCTACGCCCTCCCCGAACTCACCGAACCGATGCACGTTTCGGGAACTCCGCGGATCACCCTCCGCCTGGCGTCCAGCACGCCAGCGGCGAACCTCTCGGTGTATCTGGTGCAACTCCCCTGGGCCGACGGCCCGATCGGCACGTCGAACCTGATCACGCGCGGTTGGGCCGACCCTCAGAACTGGAAATCGCTGACGCGGGGCGGGAACTTCGATTCGATGGATCCGGGCCAGCCGCTCGAGCCTGGCGAGTTCGTCACGCTCACGTTCGACCTTCAGCCCGACGACCAGATCATCCCGGCCGGCAAGCGGGTGGCGCTCATGATCCTCTCCAGCGACCGCGACTTCACGCTTTGGCCGAAGCCCGGCACGCGGCTGACGGTAGATCTGTCGGCGACGACCCTCACCATTCCCGTGGTGGTGGGCGCCGGGCGGTAAGAGGAGACCGACCAGAAACCGCCGACCGCGAAGCCAACCGCCCACCGAATCGGCCACAATAGAACCCGAGCCCGCCGCAACGAAGCGGCGGACCGACCGTGACGAGGCGGCGATGCAAGGAAAAGAACATCTCGACTTTCTCCGCGTGACCGAAGCGGCGGCGCTCAACGCGTCCAAGTGGGTCGGCAAAGGCGACCGCAACTCCGCCGACAACGCGGCGTGCGAAGGCATGCGCAGCACCCTCGGGACGCTCGACATGAAGGGCGTCATCGTCATCGGCGAGGGCGAGCGGGACGAGGCTCCAATGCTCTACATCGGCGAAGAGGTGGGCACGGGCAACGGCCCCGAAGTCCACATCGCCGTGGACCCGCTCGAAGGCACCAACCTCTGCGCCAACGGCACGCCCAACGCCATCGCCGTCCTCGCTGCCACTGTGGTCGGAGAAGGCCACTTGATGCACGCGCCCGATTGCTACATGGACAAGCTCGTGGTTGGGCCCGAGTGCAAAGGCATCGTGGACATCACCCTCCCGCCGCGCGTCAACGTCCGCCTGATGGCGAAAGCCCTGGGCAAGGACACGGACGAACTCATCATCGGCGTGCTCGACCGGCCCCGTCACACGCAACTCATCCACGAACTCCGCGAGACGGGATGCCGCGTCCACCTGATCTCCGATGGAGACGTGTCGGTGGCCATCGCCGTGCTCGACCCCGATGCGGGCATTGACGGACTGATGGGCATCGGCGGCGCGCCCGAGGGCGTGATCTCGGCGGCAGCGGTCTTGTGTTACGGCGGCGACATGCAAGCCAAGCTCGTGTTCACCAGCGACGAGCAGCGCGAACGCGCCAAGAAAATGGGGGACGGCGACATAGACCGCGTGTTCAACACCGAAGACCTGGCGCGGGGTCACGTGATGTTCGCGGCGACCGGCATCACCAGCGGCGACCTGCTCAAAGGCGTGAGCTACCACCGAGGCTACGTCAAAACCGAGTCCATCGTGATGTACTCGTCCACGGGTTCCATTCGGCGCATCCAAACGGTGCACCGCACCGACCCCTGAAGCCCATACTAAGGCCGTGGCAAAAGGCAAAGCGAGGCAACCCGGCTTCTTCGGTCGGCGCGTCCGGCTCAGCACACTCTGCCTGACGACCGTTGCGTTGTTCGATCTGGTCACCACGATGGTGCTGCTCGGGCGCGGGATGGAAGAGGGCAACCCCCTGTTCGCGTGGCTGCTCGGCTATGGGCCGCAGGTGTTCGTGGGCGCAAAGGTGGTGTTCCTCGCCGGGCCGATCTTGATCCTGGAGTTCGTCCGCACGCGCAGCCCCCGCTCGGCCGAGCAGGGCACGTGGCTGGCGTTCCTGGCCTACGCGGGCCTTTACGGGGCGCACCTGATGCAGATTCGGGGCTGAACAGGGCGCAGTACAATAGGGTCATGCCCCTCGATTCGCCGTTGCTGGATCGCCTCGCCAAGGGCGTCATGGTGTTCGACGGCGCGACCGGAACGCAGTATCAAGCCGCCGGACTGACCGACGGCGACTTCACGCTCGACCCCGAGGGCGACTACCCCGACATCGTCCGCGAGGCCGCTCAGCGGCTCGGCGGCAAGGTGCTCGAAGGGTGCAACGAAATCCTCTGCTTCACGCGCCCCGAACTCGTGCGGCAGGTTCACGAGGCATACTTCGAAGCCGGTTCCGACATGGTCGAGACCAACACGTTCGGCGCATCGAGCATTGTGCTGGCCGAGTACGAGATCGCCGAACTCGACTACGCCGTCGGGTTCGCCGCCGGGAAGCTGGCTCTCGAAGCGGCCGCCAACTTTTCGACGCCCGAGCATCCCCGGTTCGCCATCGGCGCGGTGGGCCCCGGCACCAAGATTCTAAGCCTCGGCCAAACCACGTGGGACGAGATCGAGACCACCTACCGCAACGTCTATCGGGGGCTGCTGGACTCCGGCGTCCACGGGTTGTTGCTGGAGACCCTCCAAGACCTGCTCATGGCCAAGGCCGCGTTGCGCGGGGCGCGGCGGGCGATGGACGACACGGGCCGCGACGTGCCGATGATCGTGCAGGTCACGATGGAGCAAACGGGCACGATGCTGGTCGGCACCGAGATGGCCGCCGCGCTCAACACCATCGAGGCGTTCCCGTGGGTCCACGCCGTGGGCATGAACTGCGCGACCGGCCCCGTGGAGATGGCCGAGCACGTGCGGTTCCTGGGCCAAAACTCGACGCGACCCATCTCGATCCAGCCCAATGCGGGGCTTCCCATGATGGAGGGCGGCCAGGCCGTCTACAAACTCACGCCCGAAGAACTGCTCGCCCACCAGACTCGCTTTGTCGAGGAAAACGGGGTCGCCATCGTGGGCGGCTGCTGCGGCACCACGCCCGCGCACATCCGCCTGCTGGCCGAGCAACTGGGGGGACGCCCGCACGGCGAGAATGCGCACTGGCAACAGGTCCGCCATGTGTTCAACGGCTTCGATTTCGCCCTCACGACGCCTGAACGGCAAGATGCCGTTCGGCTGCAGGGGTGCTCCTCGCTCTATCAGTTCGTGCCCTACAAACAGGACAACAGCTTCCTGATCGTCGGCGAGAAGACGAACGCCAATGGCAGCAAGGCGTTCCGCGAGATGTTGGGCGCCGAGAACTGGGACGGCTTGGTCGAACTCGCTCGCGAGCTGGAGGCGGAGGGTTCGCACATGATCGACGTGTGTACGGCCTATGTGGGCCGCGACGAGGCCCGCGACATGACCACTCTGCTGGGTCGCTACAACCGCGAAGTCACCGTGCCGATCATGGTGGACTCGACCGAAACGCGCGTGATCGAAGTCGCGCTCAAGCACTTGGGAGGCAAGCCGCTGGTCAACTCGATCAACTTCGAGGATGGCGAGATGCGCACGCGGGCCGTGCTCGGCCTGTGCCGCGATTACGGCGCCGGCGTGGTGGCCCTGACCATCGACGAGGACGGCATGGCGAAATCCGCCGAGAAGAAGGTGGCCGTCGGCGAACGGCTGCTTGCTTTCACGCGGGAGTACGGGCTGCCCGATGCCGACGTGTTTCTCGACTGCCTGACGTTCACGCTGGGCTCGGGCGACGAGGAGTTCCGCCAAGCGGGCATGGAAACCATCGAGGCGATCCGCGAGCTGAAACGCCGCCACCCCCGGGTCAACTTCACGCTCGGCATCAGCAACATCAGTTTCGGGCTCAAGCCCGCCGCGCGACAGGTGCTGAACTCGGTTTTCCTTCAGATGTGCCTGGATGCTGGCCTGACCAGCGCCATCGTCCACTTCTCGAAGATCAAGCCGCAGACGCAAATCGAACCCGAGATCTGGCGCATCGCCGAGGACCTCGTAATGGACCGCCGCCAATTCGCGACGGTCTGAGAAGGACACTCGCGCGTGCAACGCGAATCTCAGGCCCCATGAAGGCCCGAGGCTGGTTCCTGAGTCTGACGCTTGTGTTTGCCGCGCACGCCGCCGCGCAGATCGCGAGCAACGAGCAGTACGACAAGTACGAGTACATGATCCCCATGCGCGACGGGGTTCGGCTGTGCACCACGGTGTACGTGCCCAAGAACAAGCCGGGCGAGAAGCCGATCATGCTCCAGCGCACGCCCTACAGCGCGGGACCCTATGGCGAACGCATGAAGCCCAGCCACCCCGGCTCGCAGAAGTTCAAGGACGCCGGCTACATCTACGCCTATCAGGACGTGCGCGGCCGCTACATGAGCGAAGGCGAGTTCGTCCACATGCGGCCCCAACTTCAGGTCAAGTGGCTGCCGCACGACGTGGACGAGAGCACCGACACGTACGACACGGTGGATTGGCTCATCAAGAACGTGCCGCAGAACAACCAGAAGGTCGGCATCTGGGGCATCTCGTACCCGGGCGGCTACGCCGCGCTCGGCGCGATTGATTCGCATCCCGCGCTCAAGGCGGCCTCGCCGCAAGCGCCGACGGCCGAGTGGTTCTTGGGCGACGACTTCCACCACAACGGCGTGTTCTTCCTGCAAGACGCGTTCTCGTTCCTTTCCGGGTTCGATGGTCCGCGCAACGGCCCTGCACCGATCAACCAACGGCTATTCTCGTTCAACATCGAGGGTGACGCCTACAAGTTCTTCCTCAACCTGGGCCCCATCGCCAACACGCAGAAGCCCGAGTACTTTGGCGGGCGCAGCCGATGGTGGAACGACATGTTCCGGCACGGTCATTACGACGAGTTCTGGCAGGCACGCAACGTGCCCAACAACATGAAGAACGTCAAGGCCGCCGTGATGACCGTGGGCGGCTGGTACGACGCCGAAGACCTCTACGGGCCTCTCAACGTCTACGCCAAGACCGAGCAGTTCAACCCAGGGATCACGAACATCTTGGTCATGGGCCCGTGGCCGCACGGCGGCTGGGCGGGTTCGCGGGGCGGCCGGCTGGGCCACGTGGACTTCTCGGCGGCATCGCGGCACTACCTCGACAACATCGAGTTCCCGTTCTTCGACCACTACCTGCGCGGGGGCCCGGCCCACGGGCTGCCCGAGGCCACGATGTACGACACCGGCCGAGCCGAGTTCGCCAACTTCGCCGTCTGGCCCCCGAAAGACGTCCGTGCGACGGCCTACCACTTCGACGCCAACAAGGCCCTCGCCACCGGGCCGAGCGGCGATGGTTCGGACGAGTACGTGAGCGACCCGATGAACCCCGTGCCCTACGAGGGCGGCACGCTGCGCGGCCGATCGCGCACCTACATGCTGGCCGACCAACGCTTCGCCTCGGAAAGGGCCGACGTGCTGACCTACCAGTCGCCAGTCCTGGATCGAGACGTGACGTGGCTGGGGCCGGTCAAGGCGCACCTGGCGTTCACCACGACCTCGACCGACGTGGACTTCGTGGTCAAGATCGTGGACGTCCAGCCCGAGGGCACCAAGGACCCCGATGGCAACGACATCGGCGGCGCCCAGATGATGGTGCGCGGCGAGATCATGCGCTCCAAGTTCCGGCAGTCGTACTCGAACCCAGCGCCGCTCACGCCCGGAAAGCGCGAAGTGGTCGAGTTCACGCTCCCCGACGTGTTCCACACGTTCAAGAAGGGCCACCGGATCATGGTGCAGGTGCAATCGGCGTGGTTCCCTCTGGCCGACCGCAATCCGCAGACGTTCACGGACATCTACTCGGCGGGGCAGGACGCGTTCGTCAAGGCGACGATCCAAATGCACCGTGGGGCGAACGGCTCGCGGATCGAGGTCGGGACGCGATAGCCTAAGACCCGTCCGGTTCGGGAGTCAAGATACACTCCTGGTGGAGATGTCATGACCGTCACCGTCCGACCTGAACTGCTTGCCTGGGCAAGGAATCGAGCATCCTTGACCGTGGCGGAGCTTGCCCCAAAGGTCGGCACGGCCAAGAACCCCGCCCCCATTGAGGAGTGGGAGCGAGCTGAGGGGCCGGTCGAATTGCCCGTGAAGCAACTCGAGCGCTTCGCAGAACGGACGCGGGCGCCCTTCGGCATGCTCTTTCTCGCGGAGCCTCCCACCGAGAAACTTCCTGTCCAGGACTTCCGTCGCCCCACCGCCAATGGCGCCCGGAAGCCAAGTCTCAACTTGCTGGACACGCTGCTTGAGACGGAGTTGCGACAATCCTGGCTCAGCGAGCAACTCGAAGCCGACGGTGAAGAGCCGCTGACGTTCATCGGTTCGGCCACCCTGAACAGCGACATCCGGTCTCTGGCCGCTGAGATTCGGACGACCCTGCGCATCGCCACCGCCGATCGGGCCAAAAGCCGCAACAACTTCGAGGCCGTATTGTGGATGATCGGTCGGCTGGAAGAGTCCCGGATCACGGTGGTCCGCAAGGGATTCGCCGGCTCGGCCACGCGGCGTTCCTTGGACCCGACCGAGTTCAAGGGGTTCGCCCTCGCCGACCCGTTCGCTCCTTTCGTGTTCCTCAACGGGAAGGATTGGGTCGGTTCTCAGATGTTCACCATCGCGCACGAATTGGTCCACCTTTGGCTTGGCATCTCGGCGATGCCGAGCGGCGAGTGGTTTGCTCCTTCCGACGAGCCCGTCGAGCAGTTCTGCAATCAAGTGGCGGCCGAACTCCTGATGCCCGAAAACGAGGTCCGGCCGTTGTGGCAGGCAGATCGGTCGGCCCTTGAGAACTGCGAAACTGTTGCCCGGCACTTTCGGGTCAGTTCGCTGGCCATGCTCTTCCGTGCACGGAACATCGGGTTGATCACCGAACGGGACATGCAATCAACTCAGACAGATCTTCGGCGCGCGTTCGAGTCTGCTGAGACCGAGTCCAAGTCGCGAGGCGGCAACTTCTACAACAACGCTGGAGTCCACTTGGGCAAGCGGTTCATCCGAGAGGTTCTGGCTAGAACGTTGGAAGGTAGAACCCAGTACGGCGAAGCCTTCGATCTGCTTGGCACGCGCTAGACCAGCGTGCTGCAGGAGATGGCGCGTAGATTCCTTTGAGGTGAGTACGATGCCATATCTCTTCGACGCGAACACGCTGATCGAGGCGAAGAACCGCTACTACGCCTTCGATGTTTGCCCGGCCTTCTGGGACTGGCTGATCTTGGAGCGTCGGCGTGGCAACGTCCTCAGCATCGAAGCGGTCAAGGACGAGTTGGAGGATCCGGACGCGCGCGCATGGGCGTCCGCCAATCCGTCGTTTTTCGAACCCAACGACCTGACTCGGCTTTCGGAAGTCAGCAACTGGGTCATTGCCGAGGAACGCTTCAGCCAGGCCTCTCGGAACTCGTTCTTGGGGAAGGCCGACCCCATCATCATCGCGCACGCGCTGCAAAAGGGCTATACCGTGGTCACTCAGGAGAAGCCTGAGCCCAGTTCGAAGAAGGCCAAGATTCCTGACGTCTGCGCGGCTCTCGGCGTGAACTGGAACGATCAGTTCAAGATTCTGAGCGAGCTAAGGGCTCGATTCATCTTAGAGGTTCAACCCTAAGACCCGCCGCCAGCGATGCGCGAGGGCTCGGCGATCGGGCGGGTGGACAGGCGAAAGTCCATCAACACCTCGAACGCGCGCGGCCAGGGCAGGTCAATGAGAACGTCGTCCAGGCCGACGACCTCGATCTCGCGCGCGCCCACCGTGAGCCGCTTGCCTGCGAGGTGTTCGACATAGGCGTCCTTCAGCCGCCGCCCCAAGTCGCGCTGGACGATGGTGCGGATGACTTCCCAGCCTTGGGGGTCCACTTGCTCGCGCGTCTGCCCGTCTTCAAAGTCGGAGAACGCGTAGGCCACGCGCCGCGTGTAGTTGTGGTAGAGAAAGTCGTTCACATAGCGGTGCAGCAGGAACTCGGCGCGGGCGATCTCTCGGGTCTCGGGGGCCATATCCTTGCGCCTCGCGAGCAAGACGATGTTCGCGGTCGGGATGGTGGTGCCCATCGTGTTGCCAGCGGTGTTCCATCCGGCATAGGCCAGTAGCCGCACCAGCCGGTTTCCTTCCCTGAGGGCCTCGATGACTTCCATCCTGCCCGAGCCGTTGTAACGGAGGTCGGCGTCCGCGAGGGCGACATCCTTGCCGGCGTCGAGGTCTTCCTTCATGGACCGGAGGAACGCTTGGAACTGCTCGGGGCGGGAGCCTGGAACGGTGACGTAGAGCGAATAATCGAAAGGCTCGCCTGGTCTGGCGATGCGCGCTCCGCTGGCCAGCACCTGGTCGCGCAGGCTCAGCTCGATGGCCTTGCTCTCGAACGGGGCGATCCGCGTTCGGGCGGCGTCGTCCGAGTAGACCACCCGGATGTACGGCATGTAGTCCTCGCGGCGCACCAGGATGCGGCTGACCAACACATTGGACATCTGGTCAATCCCTTCGAAGAAGTAGACCTTCGCATCGGCGCCGAGGCGTTGGGTCAGGGCGCGCAGGTTCCGCGTCTCGGGCACGTGCGGGCCGTGGGCGCGCGCGTCGTCCTGCCCCATGATCACGTAATCGAACGCGCCCTCTGAGGCCAACTGGATCGCGCGCTTCTGGACGTCGTGGTTGCGGTTGCGAGTCTTCCAATAGTCGTCGCGCGCCTTCTTCGGCACGTAGCGCTCCAACTGCGCGATGCGCTGATCCCACTGCTTGCTGCCCGTGAGTTTCTTGCGGCCGACGAGTTCGGAGAGCGTGGCCAGATCGTCCCGCCACTGGCGGTTTTCGGCGACCGCGGTCGGCGCGATGCGCATCGTGGCGCCGAACACAAACAACCCGACGCGGGGCCGCTTGCGCTTGAGCGAAGCCAGCCGCTCCAAGCGGGCCATGGCCTTCTCGCGGGTCACGGCGTGGGTTCGCGAAGCGACCAATCCGCCGTAGGCGATCATGTCCACGCTGGCGATGATCGTGGAGACTTCGTTGTAGTCGAGCTTTTCGAGCCAATCCAGAATGCGGTCGGGCTGACCGGGCGTCGTGAAGTGTCCGAGCACCGAGGCGGGCGGGACGATGAGTTCGATGCCCGCGAGACCGGCGATTTTCTGGGCAAACTGCGTACAGGCTGGTCGGTCGTCCAAGGGCACCAACGCGATCCGTTCGGCACGCGCCCACCCCGCCGCCGCAAGGCAACAGACGATCGGCAGAGTTCGGGCAATCTGTCGAAGCATGGGCGGGTCCTCGCGAGACGCTGTAGTGTACACGACCGAGCTTGGTAAGCTGAAACTCACGCCCATGCTCGAAGCCCGAGGCATCTCCAAGACGTTCGGACCCACCGTGGCCCTTTCAGACGTGGACTTCCGCGTGGACGAGGGCGAGGTGGTTGCGCTGGTCGGCGAAAACGGCTCCGGAAAGACCACGCTCATGCGGATCCTCGCTGGCGAAACCCAACCCGATTCCGGCGACATGAGCCTCGATGGCCAACCCTATCGGCCCGCCGAGCCCAAGGATGCCCACCGATCGGGTGTCGCGCTCATCCACCAGGAACTGGCCGTCTGTGCCCACCTCGATGTGGCCGAGAACTTGGTGTTGGGCAACGAGCCACGAAGGGCTTGGCGCGTGGACCGGGCGGGGATGGAGGCCACGTCGCGAGAGGTCTTGAGCGTGCTCGGCCATCCGGATCTAGACCCCTCCACGCCCATGCGCCGGCTGTCGCCCGCGGTCCGGCAAGTGGTGGAGATCGGCAGGGCGCTGGCCGGAGACGCCAAGGTCGTGATCTTCGACGAGCCGACAAGCAGCCTGACCCAAGCCGATGCCGAGCGGCTGTTCGGCGTGATCGCCCAACTCAAGGCGCAGGGCCGGGCCATCGTGTACATCTCGCACTTTCTCGACGAGGTCGAACGCGTGGCCGACCGTGTCACCGTGCTGCGCGATGGGGTCGTCGTGCGAGATGCCCCCGCTTCGGAGACCACGCGGGACGGCATAATTCGCGACATGGTGGGCCGCGAAGTCGGCGGCTTGTATCCCCGTTCGGACCGCGTCCCCGGCGAGGCGCTCCTCACGCTCGAAGCGTTTGCGGGAGCCAGCCTCACCGTCCACCGAGGCGAAGTCGTGGGCATCGCTGGACTCACGGGCGCGGGCCGCACCGAACTCGTGCGGGCCGTTTTCGGGCTTGACCGCGTCCGGTCGGGCTTGATTCGCGTGGCCAAGACCGAAGGTTGGCGCCCACCCGAGGCCCGTTGGCGTCAAGGAGTCGGCATGGTCAGCGAAGACCGCAAGGAAGAGGGCCTCGCTTTGCGCATGAGCATCGCCGAGAACATGGCGCTGCCGCGCTTCT
>JACFNW010000672.1 GCA_019454665.1 Fimbriimonadaceae bacterium
CGTCCCTGCCCGGCAGACCCTGCACTCTGCGAGGGCCCGGGTTGCGACGCAGGGCGGAGGCGTTCTACGGCATCGGACCCACGATGCGGTCAATGTTGTGGTGACCGGGAACGCGACCGCCAACGCTCTTGCTCCACTTCATGAACTTGGCGTGGGTGTCGAGGAACGTGAAGTTCGACCCATCGTTCCAAGCCGCGGTCTCGAGGCGTTCGACGAACCAATCCTCCTCTTCGCCGTCGTGGATGCCGAAGTACCGGTCCAGATCGTCCCAATCGGGAGTGTTGGGGTCGGTGTAGGCGGCCCAGGGCCAGGGGTGGTAGTCGGGTTCGGCAGCATAGCGGTTGCGCAGGCTCACCATGATTTGCTCGGCGGGCGACGAGGCCGACGTCATGGAGGCGCCGTGCGAAAACAGCCCGTTGATCGAGTAGTCCGATTCGGGCATCTCCCACTCCCCGTCCTCGTGCTGCACTTCGACGCGCGTGTACGCGGGGGTCCGGAACAGGTCGGCGCTTTTCACGTAGGGGTAGAGCGGCTCGTACCAGGAGACCTCGGCTTCGTGGTCGGTCACCATGGTCCGATCGTCGTTGTCGTTCGCATAGAGCATGATCGCCACGCCGATCTGCTTGAAGTTCGAGAGATCCGTCGTCTTCTTCGCCGCCAGCTTCGCCTGGGCGTACACGGGAAACAGCATCGCGGCGAGGATGGCGATGATGGCGATGACGACGAGCAGTTCGATCAGGGTGAATCCAGAGCGCCGGCGCAACATGATTTGCAGTATGGTTGCAATTGCAATGTTATGTCAATAGGAGGACTCCGAATCCGTCGTGTCGTAAGATGGGTGCGATGAACCGTTCGTTTGGTCTGGCCGCCGCCTTGCTTGTCTCGTGTGCCTGTGTCCACGCGCAGCGCACGGGCGATCCGGGCTCGCGTCGAGAGGCGGCCAAGCAGACGGCCGCCGACGAATCTCACTCGGCGATGGGCACGGCGTTCAACCACGGCCCGCGATTCCCCGGCCCGTTGCTCGAGGGGCTCGGACCCGTGGACTTCAAGATCACCACCAAGGCGCCGACGGCGCAGCGCTACTTCAACCAGGGGCTCGCGTACCTGTACTCGTTCGACTGGATCGAGGCGGAGCGGGCGTTCCGAACCGGCCTCACCCACGACCCCGAAGCCGCGATGCTCTATTGGGGTCTGTCGCTCTCGGACAGCGGACGTGCGAAGGAGTTCCTGGCGATGGCCGTGGAGCGGGTCGAGACGGTTTCGGATCGCGAGGCACGCTACATCCGCGCCTTCGACCGTCTGCTCAACGGCGAGGGCGAGCGGCGGGAACGCGTGGACGCCAACTGCGGGGCGTTCCGCGAAATCATCCGCGAGTACCCGAGCGACGTGGACGCCAAGGCGTTTCTGGTCTGGCAGCTCATCGGCGTGGACCGGCGGGGCGAGCGACACTACGGCGAGATCGAACGCCTGTTCGAGGAGATCTTCGCCCAGAACCCCGACCACCCCGGCGCGCACCACTACCGCATCCACATGTACGACGAGCGCTCCGACGCCAAGAAGGCGC
>JACFNW010000673.1 GCA_019454665.1 Fimbriimonadaceae bacterium
GCTCCTCGATGCCGACGCGTACCAAGCGGTCGCCGAGCACTGATTCCCCAGCCCATGGCTTACATCCCCCATACCGAACAAGATCGCCGCGCGATGCTCGAAACGATCGGCGTCGGCTCGATCAACGAGTTGTTTCGCGAGATTCCCGAGGCGTTGCGCGTGCAGGAGATGGACCTGCCCAAGGCCCTCGACGAGCATCAGCTTTACATTCACCTGCGCGAGATCGCGGCTAAGAACGTCAATCTGGCCGACACCGTGTGCTTCATGGGGGCGGGCATCTATGATCGGTATGTCCCGTCGCTCGTCGGCGCGGTGCTTTCGCGCGGCGAGTTCCTGACGGCCTACACGCCCTATCAGCCCGAGTTCTCGCAGGGCTACCTGCAGACCATTTACGAGTTCCAGACGATGGTCGCCGAGTTGTACGGCATGGACCTGGCCAACGCCTCGATGTACGACGGCGCCACGGCGATGGCCGAGGCCGCCATCCTCGCGACGGGCGTGGCCAACCGAACCAAGATCGTGGCCAGCGGCGCGGTCCACCCCAACTACCGGCACGTGCTGGACACGTACTGCTGGTCGAACGAACTCACCGTCCAGACGATCGCGCCGACCGATGGCGCGACGACCGACTATTCGGCGGTGGACGGGGAGACGGCCTGCGTCATCGTCCAGTACCCCAACTTCTACGGCATCATCGAAGACCTCGTCGCGGCGCGAGACGCGGCGCGTGCAGCAGGAGCGCTGTTCATCGTGGTCGCCGACCCGATCGCGATGGGCTTGCTCAAGCCGCCCGGCGCGTTCGACGCCGACATCGTAGTGGGCGAAGGCCAACCCCTGGGCATTCCAATGGGACTGGGCGGCCCCGGTTGCGGCTTGTTCGCGTGCAAGCAGGAGCACGTCCGCCGCATCCCCGGGCGCATCGTGGGCCGCACGACCGACCACGCCGGCAATCCCGGCTACGTGATGACGCTGCGCACGCGCGAGCAGGACATCCGCCGCGAGAAGGCCACATCCAACATCTGCACCAACGAGGCGCTCATGGCCATGGCCGCGACGGTCTACATGACGGCCCTGGGCAAGAACGGTCTTCGCTCGGTGGCCGAGTCCACGGTGCGCAACACGCAGTACGCCATGCGCCAACTCACCGAAGCGGGTGGGCGGGTGAAGTTCCCGGGGCGCGTGTTCGGCGAGTTCGTCCTCGAACTGCCTCGCGATGCCGAGGCGGTTCAGAAGGAGTTGCTCAAGCAGCGGATTCTTGCGGGCTTGCCGTTGGGCGTGTTCGACGAGTCGCTGAAGAACTGTCTGCTCGTTGCGGTCACAGAGATTCGGACCAAGGCGCAGATCGATCAGTTCGCGCGGCTGCTCCGCGCCGCGATCGCGTAGGGTGGTCGAAGCCGTCGTCGCTTTGAGCAAGGCTTCGTCGTCCAAGACGAGCCGCGCAGACCGTGGCACCCCGCAGAGGCTCGCTCTCCAATAACGAGATCCACATCGTGGAATACCTCGGCGCCGATCAACCCTCCCCTCGATCCCCTCCCGATCTTCGGGAGGGGACGTCACCCGACC
>JACFNW010000674.1 GCA_019454665.1 Fimbriimonadaceae bacterium
GCGCAGCTCGATCGTCTTCTCGCGGTCCGGGCCGATGCTGATGAGGGCGATGTCCGTCTCGGTGTACTCCTCGATCATCCGCAGGTAGGCGCGGGCGGTTTCGGGCAGGTCCTCCAACTTCCGCGCACCGGTGAGGTCCTCGGGCCAGCCGGGCACGGTCTCGTACACGGGCGCGAGTTCGCCGATCTCCCACGTGTTGGTCGGCAGGTGGCGGATCGTTTCGGCGCCGCGCCGGTACGCCACGCACACCTGCAACGGGTCGAACCCCGAAAGCACGTCCAGCCGCGTGACCACCAATCCGCTGAGCGAGTTCAGACGGCAGCTCTGGCGCAGGGCCACTAGGTCCAGCCAGCCGCAGCGCCGGCCTCGGCCGGTCGTGGTGCCGTATTCCTTGCCTACGCGGCGGAGTTCGTCGCCCAACTCGTTGTCGAGTTCGGTGGGGAAAGGGCCGGTGCCGACGCGCGTGGCATAGGCCTTGCACACGCCGAGCACGGAGTGGATGTCGCGGGGCCCGATTCCGGTGCCCAAACACGCGCCGCCCGCCACGGGGTGGCTGCTGGTCACGTAGGGGTAGGTGCCCGAATCCAGGTCGAGCAACGCGCCTTGCGCGCCTTCGAACAGCACTCGGTCGCCGCGCGCCACGGCATCCTGCACCACGATTTCGGTATCGCCGACGAAGGGCCGCAGTCTGTCGGCGTAGGTGCGGTACTCGTGGTAGACCTCGTCGAAGTCCAGGCTCTCGGCACCGTCGCTCATCAGGGCGAGCAGGCGGTTCTTGACGTCCAAGACCTCGCGCAGCCGCTTGGGCATCAAGTCGGGGTGGACGAACTCGCCCATGCGGATGCCGAACCGAGCCACCTTGTCCTGGTAGGCGGGGCCGATGCCGCGCGAGGTGGTGCCGATCTTGTTCTCGCCGCGCGCCTCTTCCTCCAGCCGGTCGAGCATGCGGTGCCACGGAAACACGACGTGCGCCCCGGCGCTGATGCGCAGGGTGCCCAGGTTCGCCCGAGCCGCGCGCGTGCGGTCGAGTTCTTCGAGCAGGCCCTTCGGGCACACGACCATGCCGCTGCCGAGGATGGCCGTGACGTGCTCGTGCAGGATTCCGGCGGGCAGCAGATGGAATCGGAACTCCTCGTCGCCGACGATGACGGTGTGTCCGGCGTTGTTGCCGCCGCTGAAGCGGACGACGACGTCGGCTTCGTCGCCGAGCGCGTCCACGAGTTTGCCTTTCGCCTCATCGCCCCATTGGGCACCGACGATCACCAAGGTTGGCATGGTCTCAGGTTCCTAAAACGAATCGCGCCCGCAAGGAGCGGGCACGGCCGTGATGTTACCCGAGCCGCCGGACCCTGGGACGGGATGTTGGGCCCGCCGGAGAATCATGAAAAAACGGTGACCGTTCTGCGGAGAGCTGTGATATGATAGGAACGAGTCTCTCAAAAGGACGGCTCAAGGGAACCGAAAGAGATGATCAACACAATGATTCTATCCATTGCTCTCGCTATCGGCGAGGCAGCGGTGGGGGGGGGGCCCAGCCCACTTGAGCCCCGCAAACGCGGCGA
>JACFNW010000675.1 GCA_019454665.1 Fimbriimonadaceae bacterium
CAATAGCGACGCGTGATCGCCGCAGAACACCGCAAGCTCCACAAGCGGGCCATGACCCCGCTGATGCTGGTGTTCGCCGTGTTCTGTTGCGTCAGCGGCGGACCCTATGGGTTGGAGCCGCTGGTCGGCGAAGCGGGGCCGGGGCTCGCCCTCCTGCTCATCGCGCTCATGCCCATCGTCTGGGCTCTCCCGGACGCGCTCACCACGTGCGAACTGGCCCCAGCCCTGCCCGTCGAGGGCGGCTACATCGTGTGGGTCAAGCGCGCCCTTGGACCGTTCGCCGGGTTCCTCAACGCGTGGTGGACCTGGATCTACACGTTGGTGGATGCCGCGCTCTATCCCGTCCTGTTCACCACGTACCTGTCGTCGTTCTTGAGCCTGTTCTTCGGATTCGATGGCCTGGAGCAGCCCGCCGCGCGGTGGGCGACCACGATGGCCGTGATCGCCGCGTTCACGTGGCTGAACGTCCGGGGCACGCGGCTCGTGGGCAAGACCTCGACCGCGTTCGCGTTCGCCCTCATCGTTCCGTTCCTCGCGCTGGTGTTGATCGGTCTGGCGCGCATAGCGTTCGACCCGCAACCCATCGTGCGCGAGTTCACCAGCGGCGGCCAGACCCTGCAAGCCGGACTGGCCTCGGGCATGGCCATCGTCATGTGGAACTACCTGGGTTGGGACGCGCTCTCGACCATCGCCGAGGAGGTCGAGGAGCCCGCCAAAGCCTATCCCCGCGCGTTGCTGATCGGCGTGCCGCTCGTGTTCGCGGTCTACTTCTTTCCCACCTTGGTGGGCTTGGCGTACTTCCCCAACACCGAGGATTGGGCCGAGGGCGCATGGCCCGCGATCGGGCAGGCCGTGGGCGGCCCGGGGCTGGGGGTGGCGCTGAACGTGGCCGGCCTGATCTCGCCGATCGCCTTGTTCACGGCGAGCCTGCTGGCGTCTTCGCGCGTGCCGTTCGTGATGGCCGAGGACGGCTTCCTGCCCAAGGGATTGGTGGCGATCCACCCCGTGTTCGGCACGCCTTGGCGGGCCATTCTGCTGCACGGGGTCATCTATGCGCTTCTGGCCCACAAGTCGTTCTTGGAACTGATCGAACTGAACGTGATCATGTACTCGGCGGCGCTGTTCTTGGAGAGCCTGACGCTGTTCGTGCTGCGAGTGAAGGAGCCGGGGCTGCATCGGCCGTTCAAGGTGCCCGGCGGGCTGTGGGGCGTGGGGCTGGTGGCCGCGCTGCCTGTCTCGGTGGCGTGCGTGATGGTGGGCGTCTCGATCGTCGAAGAGGGTTGGGAAGCGCAGTGGTCGTCGGCGGTGGCTCTGGCGAGCGGGCCATTGGCGTTCTGGCTGGCCCGCATGGCCGCCCGCGCCAAACCGCATTGGTTCTGTTAGCCACGCAATGCCCTCCTTTGGAGGGGTGACCGTAGGCCGGGGTGGTCCGGTTCTTTGGGGGCAGCCTCACCGAACCTCAGTCAAACCCAGCCGAGCCTGGATTCCGGGTGCCTGGCGCGGCCCTCGGCAGCACACCCCCGCGTCACCTTGAGGTTCGGCCCGCGACTGCCGGGTGCGT
>JACFNW010000676.1 GCA_019454665.1 Fimbriimonadaceae bacterium
CGTGCGAAGGGGCGGACGTGTACGTGACGTGCCAGCCGTGCAACGCGTGCGCCAAGATGCTGATCAACGCGGGCATCCGGCGCGTGATCTACGAGGGCGATTATCCCGACGAGTTCTCCAAAGAGCTGTTTCGGATGGCGGGGATGCAGGTGTTTCTGTTCCGCGAGGGGCAACTCCAGCCCCTGGACCTCGGTGGGACCTCGACATACTGACGCAACCTCGTTCTTCGGTGCGCGTATGGTGAAGGGCAAGGTAACCTTGCGTTCAGGAACACCATGCCAGGCCTATTTGTCGCACTCGGACTCGTCGTCGTCCTCGTGGTCGTCGCCATCGCCGCCTACAACGGGCTGGTTTCGCTGCGCCAGCAGACGAACAACGCCTGGGCGCAGATTGATGTGCAGCTCAAGCGCCGCTACGACCTGATCCCGAATCTGGTCGAGACGGTCAAGGGCTACATGAAGCACGAGCAGGACACGCTGGAAAAGGTCATCCAGGCGCGCAACCGTGCGGTGTCGGCGTCCTCGGTCCACGACAAGGCCGCCGCCGAGACCCAGGTGGCCGCCGCGCTCACGGGCTTTTTCGCGCTCGCCGAGTCGTACCCCGACCTGAAGGCGAACACGAACATGATCGAGCTTCAGGAAGAACTGCGCAGCACCGAGAACAAGATCTCGTACGCGCGGCAGTATTACAACGATATCGTGACGGCGTACAACACGAAGATCGAAGCGTTTCCTTCGAACATCTTCGCGAGCATGTTCAGCTTCAAGCCCAAGGAACTGTTCGAAATCGAAGTCGCCGCCGAACGAGAAGCGGTCAAAGTCCAGTTCTGACGGCGTCGGTCCCGACCCTTGGAGGCCGCCTGGGGCAGACTCTGCCCTGGGCTGAAGCTGGGCGCCAAGGGTGTGGTGGGTACGCAAGCACGACGCGCCTACCGTGCTCGGTCCGTGCGATTGGGATGACTTGGTTCGGCTACTCCAGGAACGCGCGGACTTCCACGATGCGCGCCATGCTCGGTGGGAACTGGCGCGAGGAGACCACCTCGACCCGGATGTACCTCGCTTCGACGGGTGAGAATCGGTGGGTATCGCCTTGCGGGGTGGGTGCGGTTTCGGTCTCGGTCGTGTCGGCGACGCGCCACCACGCAAGCCCCTCTTGGCTCGTCTCGACGCGGTAGCGCAGCCCCGCGCCGGCCGACCAGAACGGCACCACGTCCACGCGGTTCAAGGCGGTCGGCTTGCCCAGGTCAAGGGTCACCGAGCACGGTGCGGGGTAGCCGAGCCAGTAGGCCGTCTCGTCGTCGGCGAACCCATCCGTGAGGAACGAGGCGGGGAACTGCGGGTCTTCGGGGACCGACGCGACCACTTTGGCCCGATGCGCGAGATTCGCCACGAGGGTGACCCCGTTCAGGCGCAGGAACCTGACCTCGCCGTCGGGTTTGCCATCTTTGAACGCGCGCATCGTGACGATGGCGCTGCCCTTGATCTCCTTGATGGAGACACCGCCATCGTTGCGTTGGTCGTGGGTGTCGTCGGCGGTCGGGGGCTGGCCGTCGGTCCG
>JACFNW010000677.1:0-866 GCA_019454665.1 Fimbriimonadaceae bacterium
TTCGAGCAAATCCTGCCCCATGCCCGGCTTCTGCGAGCCTTGGCCCGGAAAAACTGCGGCGAACATGGTTGCGACTGTACCAGTCCCACCCGTCCGGCGGGCGGAGGCCCAGGCATGACAAGATGAAGATCATGGCACCCAGCCTGCTCCTCACTGCCTCGTTGGCCCTATCGCCCGCCCCCGCCCATTCCGAACGCATCAACTTCGATCTGGATTGGAGCTTTGCGCTGGGCCACGCGAGCGACGCCAAGCTCGATTTCGGCTTCGCATCGGGCTCGTTCAGTGCGTTCGCGAAGGCGGGAACCAATGCCGGACCGATCGGGCTGGGCTTCAACGACCGAGCCTGGCGCAAGGTTGATCTTCCGCACGATTGGGCCATCGAATTGCCGTTCGAGCCCAAGGCCGACATGATGCACGGTTACAAGCCCGTGGGTCGCGACTTTCCGGCGACCAGCGTGGGGTGGTATCGGAAACGGTTCGGCGTGTCGGCGGAGGATGCAGGCAAGCGGTTCCGCATCACGTTCGACGGCATCTTCGTGAACGGGCACTACGTGGGTCGGAACGAAAGCGGCTACTGCGGGGCTACGTTCGACTTGACGGATATGATCAAGTTCGGAACCGAGAACGTGGTCGCGGTGCGCGTGGATGCGAGTGCGATGGAAGGCTGGTTCTACGAAGGCGCCGGCATCTACCGCCACGTTTGGCTCACGCGTTCCGAGCCCGTCCACTTGGTCGAGGAGGGCACGTCCTTCGTGGCGTCGGTCGCCGAACACGGGCGCGTCGAAGTGGTGTCCGAAGTCCGCAACGATGGCGACACCCCGGCCGAGACGACGTTCCGCGCCCTCGTCCGAGACCCGGCCGGGATC
>JACFNW010000677.1:876-1557 GCA_019454665.1 Fimbriimonadaceae bacterium
AACCTGTTTCGGTCAACGTGCCGCCTCACGCGACGGTGGAGGCGCGAACCGTGGTCGAAGTGCCTTCGCCCAAGCGGTGGTCGCTCGACGCGCCGACGCTGTACACGGCCGTCGCCGAGATCGGCACCGACCGTGTGGAGGACTCGATCGGCTTTCGCACGTTCCGGTTCGATCCGGACCTGGGGTTCTTCCTCAACGACGTGCCTCTGAGGATTCAGGGCACCTGCAACCACCAGGACCATGCGGGCGTCGGGGTGGCGATCCCGGATCGCGTGAACGCCTATCGCGTCGAACAGTTGAAGAACTTCGGATGCAACTTCTACCGAACGAGCCACAACCCGCCGACGCCCGAACTGCTTGATGCCTGCGATCGGTTGGGGATGCTGGTGATGGACGAGGTTCGGATGTTTGGCTCGGGGCCCGAAGCCATGTCGCAGTTGCGGCGCTTGGTCCGGCGCGACCGAAATCACCCCAGCGTGATCTTCTGGTCCATCGGCAACGAAGAGTGGGGCACGCAGGGCTCGCCTGAATCCGAGCGGATCGCCAAGAGCATGATGGACGAGGTCCGCCGGCTCGACCCCTCGCGGCCCGTCACGTTTGGCGCCAACAACGGCGGCGAACTCAAGGGCATCAACGCCGTGGTGGACATTCGCGGGTTCAACTACAACCTGGGCGACCTCG
>JACFNW010000678.1 GCA_019454665.1 Fimbriimonadaceae bacterium
CCAACGGCACCTGACGATCACCTCTTAAGGCTGCTTCTTCCGACCTGACCTGGTTCGAGGGTCGCCACCGCGTTGGGCCGGCGGGGCAGGGGAGATGCTAACACGACCATGTGCGGTCGTGGCTCGGCGTTCGGTTCGGGGCTTGTGAGAAGCCTCACGTTAGGGCCGCTAGCGCCGTGTGGGACGGGAGGAGTAGGCAGGCGCCCAGCCACGTGTGGGCGAATGTTGAGAATTGTAAGAGAGCCGTAAGGACTACTTGCTAGGCTTCATCCAGCACGGGCAGAGCCCATGCTGCACTACCAAGGCGACCGGGCAATCATCCATACCCATCCCGGAAGCCGAATCGGAAGGAGCGCATCATGCGCAACCGAAAGACGCAAGGCTTCACCCTGATCGAGCTGCTGATCGTTATCGCGATCATCGGCATCCTCGCGGCGGTTCTGATTCCGAACCTCATGAACGCCCGTACCACTGCGGCGCTGCGAGCCGCACAAGCTCACTCGTCAACCTTGTATACGGCTGCAATGGCTGCTCTCGCGGAGGACGTAACGGCGGACCCTTCCACGATTGCTATAGGGAATTGTACTACGGGTGGTGCAATTCAGCTTGGTACCCCTGCCGCAAATACCGACTACTCCGTCAATGCTGCTCCCGCCCAGTCTACGTGTACGTTGACTTGGAGCGCTGCCCTTAACGATGTGCAGGCGTCCGTTGTTTCAACTGCTGGCGGTGGTACGACGACGTTCATTAACGGAGTCCAACAGTAGCGGGTTGACTCCGGACTTTGAAGAGCTTTCTGTCTCGATGCAGGCCATTAAAGGTATGGCCTGCATCGTCACATTGCCCGAAGACTGTAGTGAACATGGTAGTTCGTTGGATGCAAAGATGCCGACAAGCGAGGCGCACTCCCAAGTCATCTGACGTCACCTAAATGCGGCGACAAGTGGGCGCTATCGTGGCGTTGAAGTGATAGTGGATATTCGCAATTTCTAGGGACCTGATCCCTCTTACGAAATCCATCGCATCCGCCCTTATGAGTTCCAGAGTAACTACAGCCATACCATCGGAGAACGGCCGTTCCAAGTGGCCAACGTCAGTCAGTTGGAGTGCCTGGATAGCCAGGGACACGTAAACGATAGGAATTTCCGGCCAAGCCGTAGTCGCATGTTTGCCCCCTTTCTGGGGGTGCCAAGGCGGCCGGCCTTTCACTATGCTCTGCGTATGATCAACCAACGTATTGATGTTCCTAGATATGACAGTCGTGCCGTCTTTGGATTCAGAGGTCAGGCGGCAGGCATGCCGAGGAGCACCTTTACTGGCGGGTTTTCCTTGTCTGAGATCCTAATCGTACTCGCCATAGTGGGTACGCTCGCCGGGGTTGGCTTCGTCTTCGGCCGACAGATCCTCCAGGGCCAGCAGAACCGCTCAGCTATCAATACCGTCCAACAAAGCGTGTGGCAGGGTGCTACGGCAGCCGCTTCTAGGGGAATCACTGCCGAGTTGTTCCGCAACGGCCGCGTCCTGCAAGTGCGCAATCAAGCGACGTCCG
>JACFNW010000679.1 GCA_019454665.1 Fimbriimonadaceae bacterium
GACCATCATGCTCGAACTACTTGCGATGGGCGGGTTCCGAACGGGTGGGCTGAACTTCGACGCCAAGGTGCGCCGCCAATCGCACGAGCCTGTGGACCTGTTCCACGCGCACATCGGCGGCATGGACGCGTTCGCCAAGGGACTCGAAATCGCCCACGCCATCCGCGAAGACGGGCGACTCGACCGGTTCATGGCCGACCGCTACGCGGGTTGGTCGGGCGACCTCGGTCGGTCGGTCGCCGAGGGTCGAGCCTCACTGGCCGACTGCGATGCGTACGTTCGATCGAACGCAGAGCCCGCGCGCCACTCGGGACGTCAGGAGTTCCTGGAAAACCTGATCAACGAGTTCGTGCTCTGAGCCTCGGCCCCTAGTGCATCTCGCGGTCGCCCAGCATCAGCTGGAGGTAGTTGATCTGCCCCAAGTGGTAGACCAGGTTCCAGTACGGCAGCATGACGATGTCGGCCATCGTCATGCGCATCCCGCCGCCGAAGGGCAGGTCGAGTTCTATCTCGAGCACCGAATCCGGCACCGTGGCGATCGCGGCGCTGAGCGAGGCTAAGTCGGCGCGGGCGGCCTCGGCGCACTCCTCGACGGTGGCGAAGCTCTGCCGCAAGCGCATGGTCTCGCGCATCGCGTGTCCCGTGAAGTCGGGCACGGCCCGGTCGCGGATCAGGGGCAGGAAGAGCTGGGCTTGGGTGGCGATCTCGCGCATCTGGTCGAGGGCCGAACGCGCATGGCCCTGGGGCGCCCAAGACTGATGTTCGGCGGGCAACGCCATGGCGGCGCGGCACACGTCGTCGAGCGCCTTGTACGTCACTTTGACCACCTGATCTTGGTATCGCATGGCGCAAGCTTACACGCACTTCGCCCCCGCCGTTCGGTCACACTTGGGTCTCAGCCATGACACTCTCCGATCTGCGCCGTTCGTTGCGGGAATGTCCGCTCGTCGCCAGCGTTCAGGGAAGTCCGGGATCGCCCGTCGAGCACCCCGACACGCTGCTCCGCTTGGCGCAGGCCAGCCTCGACCAAGGCGTCCGGATTCTCCGTCTGGAGGGCCCTGGCAATGTGCGGCACTTGCGCGAGGCGACCGGCGTTCCGTGCATGGGCCTGTTCAAGCGGTGGTACGACGGGTTCGACGTGTATGTGACGCCCACGATGCGCGAGATCGAGGCCCTGTTGGAGACCGGCTGCGAGATGGTCGCTTTGGACTGCACGGTCCGCCCGAGGCCCGAGGGGGCCAAACTGCCCGACCTCATCGCCGCGATCCGCGCGGCGGGGCGGTTGGTCATGGCCGATTGCGACGACGACGAGTCGGTGCGCTACGCGATGGACTCGGGCGCGCACTTCGTAAGCATGACGCTTGCCGGATACACGACCAGCCGCCCCATGACCGTCGGCCCCGACCTCGACGTGCTGCGCGAGGCGCTCCGCGCGACCGATGCGCCCGTGCTTGCTGAGGGCCGCTATCAGACGCCCGCCCAAGCCCAAGCGGCGCTGCGGATCGGGGCGAGCGGCGCACGGCACGGCCTGCCGGTGCTTGGGCTGGCG
>JACFNW010000680.1 GCA_019454665.1 Fimbriimonadaceae bacterium
AAGAGCATCGTGTTCCCCGGCTTCCTCCGTGCCTATGTCGAAGGCTCCGACGACCCCGAAGCCGATCTGGGCGACAAGGAGAAGATCCTGCCCGAGATCCGGGAGGGCGACGAGTTCTTTCCTGTTGCGCTGACGCCAAACCGTGCTGACAAGACGGTCGAAGACGCCAAGGCCCTCGGCCACACGACCAAGCCCCCTGCGCGATACACCGAAGCCTCCCTCGTCAAGCGGTTGGAGGAAGAAGGCATCGGCCGCCCGAGCACCTACGCCACGATCATCGGCACCATCCAAGACCGGGGCTACTGCTTCAAGCAATCCAACGAATTGGTCCCCACGTTCTCCGGGTTCGGCGTGGTCGAACTGCTGGAGAACCACTTCGGCGAGTTTGTCGACCTGAAGTTCACGGCCCGCATGGAGGAAGAACTCGACGACATCGCCGAGGGCACCCAGGCGTGGCAGCCCTACCTGCACGATTTCTTCTTCGGCTCGGAGGCCAAGCCGGGTCTCTCCAAGGAGGTCACCGAGGAGAAGAAGCGGGCCATCCCCTATCCGCGCGTGGCCATCGGCACCGACCCCGACACGGGCGAGGCGATTCAGGTCGGCATTGGGCGATTCGGGCCGTTCTTGCAGAGAGGCGAGGGCGAACGCGTGGGCATCCCGCCCGAGACGGTGCCCGCCGAGCTGACGGTCGAGAAGGCGCTGGCTCTGCTTGCGGGCAAAGCCGAAGGGCCGAAGGTCGTCGGCTCGAATCCTGCGACGGGCGAACCCGTGGTCGTGAAGAAGGGCCCGTACGGAACTTATCTCGAAACCCCGGAACCGGGCAAGAAGACGCCCAAGCGCGTCACCGTTCCACCGGCGGTGCAAGCGGACGAGCTGGATCAGGCGATGGTCGAGAAGTTGCTCGTCTTCCCGCGCTCGTTGGGCAAGGACCAAGCCACCGGGGAAGAAGTGACCGTGAATATCGGGCGCTATGGGGCATATCTCAAGCGCGGCGAGACCAACCGGACGTTGGAACCCTGGGACCGCGCGTTCACCATCGAGCTCGCCGAGGCGCTGTCGGTGTTCGATCAACCCGTGGGGCGCGCCGCTCGCGGCGCGGGAGCGGCCAAGGCTCCGATCAAGGAATTCGCCGCCGAAGGCGACCAACCCGCGCTGCGCGTGCTGACCGGCTTCTATGGGCCGTACGTCACCGACGGCAAGACCAACGCCACGATCCCCAAAGCCCAAGACCCCGCGACCCTGACCATCGAGCAGGCGCGGGACCTCATCCGGGCGCGGATCGAGAAGGGCCCCACGGCAAAGCGCGGGCGCAAGGTCGTCCGCAAGAAAGCCAAGGGCTGAGGCCGTCCTTTTCAAACCTGAAAAAGGTCCGTCGTTTGGCGCTGGGCTGTGATATAGTAGACATATATGCACTATATCGTCTGCCTCCACGCCGACAGATTCTATGTGGCATGCCACCGAGCCGCCGAAGGCATCGCCGCCGAAACGCCTGTCGTGGTCCATCGCAAACGGGTCGTGGCCGACGCCTGTCCCGCTGCGGCGCGCCTC
>JACFNW010000681.1 GCA_019454665.1 Fimbriimonadaceae bacterium
GCAACGACCACGTCGAACCGGACCTTGCCGGACAGCAATGAGGCCACTTCAACGTGTTCGAAGCGCTCCTTACCCAGCCACTCGGTCACCCGGGATGGTGGAATCGCAGCGGGCACATCGAACGCGATGCACGCCGACGCTTTGGCTACAAACGCCTCGTCTCGTGCATCGGTCTTGACGAGGCTAAGTTGAAGGTAGATGTCACCCTCGCTGTGGGAGGCTTTGGTAAGGCCCGAGGTGGTGCCGCCGACCGAGTAGCCTAGTCGGGTCATCATGTGGATGAACTCGCCCTGCGTCAGTTCGCCAATGGGTTCGGTGACGAACGCGGCGATCATCAACAAGAGCCCGTTGATCATAGCCTTGGAACGCTTGACGTCTAGATAAGTTACGCAAGGGCCCACAGCAGAATCGACCACCTAGCGTCAGTGGAACTGCCGCACTTCCACCGGAGCGCGGCAGGCGAGCGCGGCCCGGCGGCCCCAAGAAAGCGCCTCGTCCCAATCCGCCACGTCCAGCACCCAGAACCCCCCGACGTGCTCGCTCGTCGCGAGATACGGACCCTCGGCAACGGCGACCTCGCCGTCCCCCGCCAACCGCAGCGAGCGCGCCTCGCGGGCGGGGTGCAGCCCGCCGACGAACACCCGCACCCCCGCCGCCACCATGGCGTCGTTCACGGCATTGATGTCGGCGCGGACCGAATCGTCCTCGGCGCTCGCCGGTTGGTAATCGTCGGGGTGGTGGATGGCGACCAAGACTCGCATGGGCGCGAGTATAGCCCCCGCCCGCATGCGCTGGTAAAGTCAACGGCATGCTCTCGCTCGTGTTGGTCGCGCTTTCCGGATGGACTCACGCGTCCCAAATCCCGCCGGTGAAGGTGTTCGTGCTGGCTGGCCAGTCGAATATGGTGGGGCACGGCTTCATCGCCGCCGACCCGAAGCGCAACAATGGGCTGGGCAGCTTGGAACACGTCGCCAAGAACCCGGCCAGCGATGCGAAGTTCAAGACCCTGCTCACCCGCGAAGGCGCTTGGAAGGTCCGGGACGACGTGTGGATCCACTACCTCGACCGCAAGGGTCCGCTCACGGTCGGGTTCGGCGCAGGGCCGGATTGCATCGGGCCGGAACTAGGCTTCGGCAACGTGGTGGGGGATGCCACGCGCGAACCCGTGCTGCTCGTCAAGCTCGCGTGGGGCGGCAAGAGCTTGGCCGAAGACTTCCGGCCGCCAAGTTCTGGGGGCACGGTCGGGCCCTACTACACCGAGGTCGTGCGCCTCGCCAAAGCGGCCTTGGCCAATGTGGGCGAGGAGTTTCCCGAGTTGAAGGGGCGAGCCGTCCAGTTGGCGGGCTTTGGGTGGCACCAAGGCTGGAACGACCGCATCAACGGCGCGTTCGTCCAAGAGTACGAGCGGAACATGGCGAACTTCATCCGCGACATCCGTCGCGATCTGAGCGCACCCAACCTTCCCTTCGTCATCGCGGAAACGGGGATGGGCGGGCACGAGGAGAAGAACGAACGAGCGCTCGACCTGATGCG
>JACFNW010000682.1 GCA_019454665.1 Fimbriimonadaceae bacterium
GACGGCGACACGCCGATCTTGCCTCGGGGAACGTGGTTCATCACGCCGGAAAAGGACGCCTTTCCGAGCGTGGTGCTGGGCATCACCGCAGACCGGTTGAGCACGCCCAAGGGTCAGGCCGTGTTCTTGACGATGGCCAAGGACGTGCAAAACGCGCCGATCACCCCGTTTCTGAGCGCGAAGTTTTCGACGAACACGCGGCGCGTGGCCTTTCCGTTCGGGGCGAACGTGATGGTGGGCGACTCGTTCACGTTTCAGGCGATCAACGACGGCGATTACACCCACCTGCTGTTCACGCACTTGGGCCCGAAGTTCTCGACCAGCCTGATCCTCGCGCGCACCAAGCACTTCGGGTTGGGGGTTTCGTTTGGCCTTTAGCCTGACCCTGATCGCGGCTGCGGCCATCGCGATGCCGCCCCAGCAGACCAAGACGCCGCCGCTTCCCCGCCCCATGCCTCTGCTGAACCTGCGGGACGGCTCGGGCAAGATGTGGAATCGCCCCGCGTTTGCGGACAAGGTGGTCCTCATCGAGTTCTGGGCGACCTGGTGCGCCTCGTGCAAGAAGATGCGGCCAACCCTGAACGAACTGCGCAAGACGTATGCCGATCGCGGATTCGAGACGCTCTTTGTGAGCATCGACCAGGACAAGAAGGCTCTGGACCGATACCTCGCCGGCAAGCCGTTCGATGGCCCCGTGGTGCACGCCACCGACGGGCGCTGGTCAGAGTGGGACGTCACCTCCGTACCCGCCATGTTCCTTGTGCGCGATGGCCAGATCGTGGCGCAGTGGACCGGCGAGACACCCAAGGCGAAATTGGACGAAGCGATCCTCAAAGCTCTCGCGCCACGTTAGGATTCCGTTATCCTAGGGCCGACTCGCGGGTCCATGCGGTAACTTGGAGGAGCATGAAGCTCTCTCGCCGCCAACTTCTCGGACTCGGCGCGGCTGGCGCCGTCGGATTGGTCTCCCCGCTTGCCATCGCGCAGGCTAGAGGCCAGCAGATTCGCTTTCCGAGGGGCAGGCGTCCCAAGAACGTCATCTTCTTCGTCTTCGACGGCATGGCCATGAGCGTGCCGACCATGGTGGACCACTTCCGCCAGATGACCGACGGCAAGCACAGCCTTTGGGCCGACGTGTTGAAAGACCCCCGCTACGCCGTGGGACTCCAGGACACGCGATCGCTGAGCTCGGTGGTCACGGATTCGGAATACGCCGCCTCGACGTGGGGCAGCGGGCGATTGATCTGGAACGGACAGCTGAACATCTATCCCGATGGCACCGAACTCAAGCCGTTGACCAGGATCATGAGCGAAGCGGGCGTCAAGTGCGGCCTGGTCACCACGACGACGATGACGCACGCCACGCCGGCCGGGTTCGCCGTGTCGTGCATCGGCCGCGACCTGCAACCCTTGATCGCCGAGATGTACCTGGATTGCGGGGTGGACGTGTTCTTTGGCGGCGGCGACCGCTTCTTCTACCCCGATCGGAGGCCTGACAAGAAGGACCTGTACGCCGAGTTCGCCAAGCGCG
>JACFNW010000683.1:0-1108 GCA_019454665.1 Fimbriimonadaceae bacterium
CATGAACGAACTCTCCAGGACGACCGTCGCGCCGTTGTCGAACTTGATCAGGCCGACGGCGAAGTCCTCGACGGTGAACCGGGACCGATCGTAATCGCCCCACGGGTTCACGATGTCCGGGTTCTTGCCCAGCATGTCGTAGGTGCTGCCGCTGGCGCTGACGGGCTTGGGGTAGCCCATGAGGAACAGCGTGAAGTCGAGAATGTGCACGCCGATGTCGATCAGCGGGCCGCCGCCCTGCTGCTCCTTGTCGATGAACACGCCCCAGTGAGGCACGCCGCGTCGGCGCAAGGCCTGGGCGCGGGCGTAGTAGATGTCGCCCATGTGGCCGGCTTCGATGTACTGGCGCATGAACTGGCCCACGCCGGTGAAGCGCTGCTGGAGCGCGACCTGCAGGATCTTGCCGGTGTCCTTGGCGGCGCGGCACATCTTGCGGCCCTCGTCGGCGTTCATGGCCAGGGGCTTCTCGCACAACACGTGCAGTCCGGCGTTCAGCGCATCCACGGTGGGTTCCAGGTGGAACTTGTTGGGGGTCGCCACGGAGACGGCATCGAGTTCGCCGTCCGCGAGCATCTTGCGATAGTCGGTGTAGACCTTCGCGCCGTCGCACATCTCCGAGGCCTTCTTGGCCGTGTCTTCGCTGACGTCGCACACTGCGACGATTTCGCAAAGGTCGGGCATCGACTTGTAGCCGGGGATATGACAGCCTTGGGCGATCCCGCCGCTTCCGATGATTCCAATCTTGAGTTTCTTTGCCATCCTCTGGTCCTTTGTCCGGTCCTTCGATCGGGCTGGGTGAGCGGTTTCATTCTGACTTGGGGCCCTCGGCGATTGGAACCTGTTTGGGCACGTTTTGGGCCGAATCTCCCCGCGCAACGCCGCTGGCGCGCCGGGAGTATTCTGGAGCGATGGCCAGACCGTGGATCTGCGAGAGTTGCGGCACCGCGACCAACCGGGACCACTGCCCGAACTGCCTGCGTGCGCGACCGTTTCCCGAGCCGCCAAGGGCGCCCGGGTCTTACGTCGGTATCATTTTTGGTCCGGGCGACGGTTGGGGCAATTCGGAGAATCCGCCCAAGATCAACTGGCCGGTCGTGGCCGGAGCCCT
>JACFNW010000683.1:1118-1526 GCA_019454665.1 Fimbriimonadaceae bacterium
CTTGGGCAATGGGAAGAACCCTCCCAGCGTTCCTTGGCCCGTCGTGGTCGCAGTCCTCCTGGCCGGGATACTCCTGGTTCTCGTCATCGCGAGGGTGTTCTGAAGTCGGCCCACACCGTGAGAGGATCAGCCCGGAATTCAGAAATGTCGGGCGTTCGGGAAGGACCCACCTGGCCCTCACCGGCTAAGGCCGGATGCCAAGCTCTTCTTTGTGATGACGGATCTCGTGGTCCTTCCAGCCAGCGTCGAACTGCATCAAGCTCCGCATCGCGAAGAAACAGGCTCCCAGTACGCCCACCATCGACAGGACGATGGTGAACACGATCACTCGACGCGATCGTGGATCCGCCCCGACCTTCCGCTCCAAGTCAGCGATCCGAAAGGCAAGCGCTAGCATGAGTCCCAAAC
>JACFNW010000017.1 GCA_019454665.1 Fimbriimonadaceae bacterium
CGGCGTAGTGTAAAATGATCTTCCCCGCGCAGGGGTATAGCTCAGTCGGTAGAGCAGCGGTCTCCAAAACCGCAGGTCGCGGGTTCGAGCCCTGCTGCCCCTGCCACCTCTTCCTTCTCCGACCCCCTCGGCAACCTCAAGCAGCGATCGTCTCCTCGCGAACTATGAGGAGGCGCAGCACTTTCGGCTGGAATTCCGGTTCGAAGTGGCAGCGGGCGGCGTCCCGGATGGCCGACCTCAGTTCCTCCATCGTGTCCGCCTCGGCGAAGATGGCAGCACCGACGCCTCGGGCGGTGAACCCGCCTTCAGGGGCCTCTCGCACTTCGAAGATCAACTCGGTCATGGGGAGAGTCTACACCGCTGCGTCCCGGCCCGGCTCGACCGCATCGCTGTATACTCTTGGCTTCGATGACCCAGCGTCTGCCCGACTGGCTCAAGATCCGCCTGCCACGCCCCGACACGATTCGCGAAGTCGAGACGATGATGCGGCAGAAGAGCCTCCACACCGTCTGCGAGAGCGCGCGTTGCCCCAACCTCCCCGAGTGCTGGAGCAAGAAAACCGCCACGTTCATGATCCTGGGCGACACGTGCACTCGCAGCTGCGGGTTCTGCGCCATCAAGGTGGGTCGAGGTCTGCAGGTGAATCAGGACGAGCCGAACGAGGTCGCCAACGTGGCCAGCGACCTGGGGCTGAAGCACGTGGTGATCACCAGCGTGGCCCGAGACGACCTGCCCGACCAAGGCGCGACGCAGTTCGCCAACACGATCCGCGAGTTGCACGCCAAGAACCCGCACACGATCGTCGAGGTGCTCACGCCCGACTTTCAGGGCAAGCGGCACCTCGTCAAGACCGTCACCGACGCGCACCCCGAAATCTTCAACCACAACATCGAGACTATCGAGCGGTTGCACACCGTGGTCCGCCCACAGGCACGCTACGAGCGCACGATGCGGGTGCTGCAGATGGTCAAGGAACTCGATCCGACGATCTACACCAAGTCGGGCTTGATGCTCGGGCTGGGCGAGACGCGGGAGGAGGTGGTCAAGACGCTCCAAGACCTGCGGAACATCGGGGTGGATGCCGTGACGATCGGCCAGTACCTTCGCCCGACGATGAAGCACCTGCCCGTGGTGGAGTACATCCACCCGGACGAGTTCGCCGAGTACGAGACGATCGGCGCGGAACTGGGCTTCGCGTTCGTGGCGAGCGGTCCGTTCATCCGCTCGTCGTACAACGCCATCGAATTTTCGAAGAAGGTCATGGCGGAGCGGTTGGCCGCGGCCGGCTAGAGGCAAGGACATACATTCGCCCGCCCTCTCGGCGCACCCATCCGGACGCAGAACCCGGGTCCAGGGGGGCGATGCGGCCAACGGTACAATAGGCTCAGCAATGGCCACCCTTGCGCCCGAGAGGCTGGACGGCATCAGCATCGAAACCATCGCCGACAAGGTGTACGCCGACCAGCGCATCACCCCCGAAGACGCGCTCTTCCTGTTCCACCACCCCAACATGCTGGAACTGGCGGCTCTGGCCGACCACCGGCGGAAACGCGCCGTGCCCGACCGCAACGTCACCTACATCGTCGGGCGCATCCTCAACTACACCAACGTGTGTTGGGTCCGCTGCAAGTTCTGCGCGTTCTACCGCGTCCCCGGCCACGGCGAGGGCTACCTGCTCAGCGACGAGGAGATTCTGGCCAAGGTCGGCGACACCGTGGACAAGGGCGGCGTCGAGATTCTGTTCCAGGGCGGGCTGAACCCCAAGCTGAAGGTGGACTACTACGAGGGCATCTTCCGCAAGATCATGACGGCCTATCCGAACGTGATCCTGCACGCCCTGAGTCCTGCCGAGATCATCTACATCGCCCACATCTCCAAGCTCAGCCTGCGCGACTGCTTGGCCCGGCTGAAGGACGCCGGACTCCATTCGATCCCCGGAGCGGGCGGCGAAATCCTGGTGGACCGAGTCCGCAAGATCATCGCGCCGTACAAAGACACCACCGACGAGTGGCTCCGCTGCATGCGGACGGCGACGGAACTCGGCATCCGCAGCACGGCCTCGATGATGTTCGGGCACGTGGAGACCCTTGACGACCGCGTGGAGCACCTGACGCGCATCCGCGACCTGCAGGATGAGTGCAACCCCTTCCGCGCGTTCATCGCGTGGAACTTCCAACCCGAGGACACGCAGCTGCCCATCCCGCGCAAGGCGAGCGGGTTCGATTACCTGCGGACCGTAGCCGTCGCGCGCATCTTCCTCGACAACATCCCGAACCTGCAGGTCTCGATCCTGACGCAGGGCCCCAAGATCGCGCAGGTCGCGTTGGGCTACGGGGCGAACGACTTCGGCTCGGTGATGATCGAAGAGAACGTGGTCTCGGCGGCGGGCAACAAGTTCATCCTGAACGCGGAAGAGTTCGAGCGCCTGATCGCCGACGCGGGCTACACGCCCCGGCGGCGCAACACGCGGTACGAGTTGATCTAAGGGCCCTGCAACGTCCAGATGGGCGAGGTCTGCCAGTTGTCCGGAAAGCCCATGTCCCGAGTGGGGACGGTTGGAAAGTCCGCGAGCAGCCGTCGGAGATTCTGGTCCCACCGGCTTTGTGGGGCAATCCGGTTAAGGCAATACTTAGAAATAGTCAGGATCGCAAAGACGCGGTCGTTCGAAACCTCGACTGGGTGATGCCATTGTGGGTCGGCATCGGGGATCCGCGGTTTGAACCCGAACACGCGGTTCCAAAGCCTGCTGTGGTGTGCACAGGTGTTGCGGACCACGTTTAGCGACCGGAGCCACGAGCCGAAAATGCGTGGCGATATACCGATGCTGGCAGCGACGGTCCTCTGGATTTCCGGCGACACGCCGTTGAAGAGCTTGGCGATGCAGCCGAGAGATACGATCTCAGTGGCTATCCAAAGCGGCAGATACGAGTCGGAGTATGTTCTCCTGAAGTGCAGCACGAATGGCTCTTTGCTGCCAGCGCAGGCACGCTGAACGCTTTCCACAAACCAGGCCCATTCCTCATCGCTAAGCCCCGATAGCGACTCACGTTCGGACATATAGGCGAACCTCCCGTGTGCCAATGTGTGTTCTTGGGCGAGCATCGCCCGGGCTGCGACCTCGATGCGCTCGATGGCATCCAGCACGTGCAACCGAAGCCGTCGGTCAAACGCATAACGAGCCCAAACGTCCTCAAACGAAGTTCCCGGTTCGAACTCATCAAGGTACTGGCCGGGGTGCGAGAGGTCTGGGAGCCTGAAGGGATGCCAATAGGCGCTGAGGCGATAGTAACCGACCACAGCCAAGCGCTTCCGGATCACTCCTGGATCACCAATCAAGCCCCGGTCTAGAAGTCGTTGGACTTGATCGTCGAGGGAGAGCGGCGACTTGGGGTAGGGTTGACGAGGTTGAGCCATCGCGTCGCCGAAGGCTACCGGAAAATGGAAAACCCGCCGAAGTGAGCGTGCCTTGCGGCAGAGGCCCGGCGGGTGTAGTAATGAGAGTATAGGCGATGAAGTCTGGTTTGTCAAGGACCTGAAGGGCGGACACCCAAAAACGGGACCTTGGGGGCGATTGGCAGACGTCTCCTGACCTATGGCAGCTCGTACCTTCGTCGGGGCCCGAACGGTCCCGGGGCAATCTGCACGCTCGCCGGTAGATTGATCGCGATGAGCCTGAATTTGCACCGAGCGAAATGGAGCGAGGCCGACGTCCGAGCCACCGACTGGATGGCCCGCAACGGGGTGCTGCTCCTTCGCCTGAGCCTGGGCGTCGTGTTCCTGTGGTTTGGCGCGCTCAAACTGTTCCCAGGCCTCAGCCCAGCGCAAGATTTGGCGGGCCGCACCATCGAGCAGCTGAGCTTCGGACTCGTGACGCCTGCGGTCGCGCTGCCCGTCCTGGCCGTTTGGGAGTGCCTGATCGGCCTCGGCCTGATCACCGGCTGGTTCATGCGGGCCACGCTCCTGCTGCTTTGGATGCAGATGGTCGGCACGGTGACGCCCGTGTTCCTGTTTCCCGGCGAAGTGTTCACGCGGGTCCCCATCGCCCCGACCCTCGAGGGTCAGTACATCATCAAGAACGTGGTCCTGATCAGCGCCGGCATCGTGTTGGGCGCGACGGTGAGGGGCGGTCGGCTCGTGGCCGAGCCGACCGCCCGCGGAGCCTAGGGCAACGGTCGTCCGGGCGTCGTCACGGTGGCCGAAGCGTGGTCAACAGCCAGCCAAACCATCGAGCCGAACGCGTTGTCGGTGCGGCCAGCCCCCAATCGGACCCGGATCCTGCCCTGGTTCATGAACCGCGCCGGATTCGAGACGTGGACCGTGGCCGACCCCGAGCCCAAGGTCACGGGGACCGCGACGAAGCGTCGCGCCGCGTAGTCCCAGAGGTGGGCGCCCAAGGTGACTCCTGCGGTGGCTTCGTAGTGCCACTCGATCCGGAGCTCGCTGGGTTGGGCCGGCAACGTCTCCGTCGCGAACTCGATGCCGAGAGCGGCTTCCGGGTTGGGCGCGAACGAGCGGTGGCTCACTTCGACCGAGCGCCCATCGTCGGCAAACAGCCGGGCGACCTGACCCGTGCCACTAAGGAACCCGCCCTTCTCGGCGCGCACGCTCACAGGGTTGGCTTCATAGGCCCTGGGCAGGAACTCGCGAGCCAGGGCCAAGGCGCGCTCGGCATGGACTTGGCCCTTCTGAAAGACCGGGTCGCCGTCCGAGTCATTCTCGATGTTGGGGTCGGCGGTTTCGGTGAGGATGTACCACACCAGCCAGGCCGGGGCATCGGGCAACACCGAGTAGATCAACGCGGCCAGCCCTGCGACTAGCGGAGAGGCCATCGAGGTACCGCTCAGCAGTTCATAGGAGCTGTCGCCATGCTCGTCAATGGACGTGCTCCAAATCTGGTAGGGCTCGCCCGGACCGTCGCCGCCGGGCGCGGCAAGGTGCACCCACGACCCGTAGTTGGAATACCAGGCCTTCAGGGGCGTGCCGTGCTTCACCGAGCCCACGCTGAGGACGCTGGGGTTGGCCGCAGGGTAGCTCGGCAGGTCCGTGTTGCTGTTGCCGGCGGCCGCGACCAGCAGGGTTCCCTGCTCGAAGAGCGCCGAGCACGCATCGGAGACCGCGAACGAGAACCCGCCGCCGATGCTCATGTTGACCACGTGCGCCCCCATGTCGCCGATATAGGCCAGACCCTTCACCAAGTCGCTGTACTTGTACGTGGCCGATTCGAACGCGTTCGGCATGTAGAAGATGTTGACGGGCATCAACTCCACGTTCCACGCCATGCCCGCGATGCCGAGGCCGTTGTTGGCCGAGGCGCCGATGATGCCGAGGACGTGCGTCCCGTGGTTGAGCTGGTCTCGCGGGTACTCGTGGACGGGCGGCTCGACGTCGGGCGAACCGGTCACCACGTTCCACGGGTGGACGATCCGCCCGGCAAACTCGGGGTGAGTGGTCTTGAACCAGGCGTCGAGCACGGCCACGCGCACGTTCCTCGTGCCCGTGGTGGTCAACCATGCCCACGGCGCGCGCACCTGTTGCGGGGCGTACTGCATGGTCGCGTAATACGGGTCCGTGGGGACGACCTGAGCCTTGCGGCCGAGGTAGTTCGGCTCGACGTACTCGAAGAAGGGCAACCGCGCACCCCTCGACGTCAGGAACGCGATGTTCTCCGCGGGGGCTTCGATGCGCTGGACGCCGGCGATGCCCAGGTCCTCGACCTCGGTGGCGCCGGCCGCCGCGAAGATCGCCTTGCTGGCGAACGCGTAGAAAGGACTCACTTTGGCCAACGCCTCGCCCGGAACAGCGTCCTGAGCGAACGAGGCCGAGACGACGAGGGCGAAAACGAGCGAAACGAGTTTCTTCATAGTCCGTAACCTCCTTGGCGGGGCAGGCGGGCGATCCAGGCCCGGAGTTGGTCCGATCCTGGCGAGCGGCCGGTGCCGACGACGAGAGCCGGATCGGCGGCGTGAGCGGTCGCCACCTCGAGCGTCATGCCCCGCAGATCGGCTCCGATGCCTCGCAGATAGTCCTCGATGAAGAGGGCTCCCGCTTCGCCATCCACCCAGTAGGGTTCGAGGCGGGTGCCTCCGGCGCGGCGGGCGTGACCCGCAGCCGACCAATGGGCGCTTCGCGCACCGCCGATCAAGATGGCTCCGGTCGCCCCCGCGGGCGCCGGAACGATGCGCGTGGCTCCGTCGAACCAGGTCGCGCCATCGAGGACGCCCACCATGCCGCCGAAGCCCTGGCCTTGACCGGTGATCCGGCCCCAGCCGTTGCGAAGGAACCAGGGCGTGCCTTCGCTCGCGATCGCGTCGGAGTCGAACTGGTACGTGCGGTCGCTGCCGTGGTGGGTGCCGCCGAGGAAGAAAACGAGCGAGAAGTCGTTCACCGCGCTGGCGAACGCCAAGTTCTCCAGGGGCGCGGGGAGTTCGTGGACCTCGGGGTGGCCGGGATGAGCGTAGCGCCAGACGGCGACCGCCCTGCGCCCATCGGGGTAGGTGGCCACGCCCACGACGGCGGACTCGTCGGCCTCGTAGCCCGGGGCCACGGTCTCGGCGACGGCTTCGACGGCGCCGGAGGGCGTCGCCAACACGAGGGGCGTTTCGCCCCGCCAGACGCAGGCGACTTTGCGGCCGGACCCATCGAGGACGTAGCCTGGCAAGCCGGTCACGTCATAACGCAACACCACGCCGCCCGCGTAGCCGGGAGGCAGCGGAAGGGCGCGGGCTGTCCCCGCTTCCCAAACGAACGGAACGGGGCCGGAAGGCAGATCGCAGACGCCGTACACGCGTTCGGCGCCTTGGGCGATGCCCGTGGGCCGCACGTTGAGGGCGCCCGGTAGGCCGACGATCTCTTCGAACCAGTGCGCCTCGCCCACGGGGATGCGCCGGGGAGCGCTCGCGACGTTCCCGCTTCGAGCGATGACCGTTCCCTCGCCCTTCGATACGGCGCGGACCGTCCACCCGTCGAGTTCGAGCGCATGGCCGTCCAAGAGGTCAATTCGGTACGAGCCCTCGGTCAAGGCGACGATGCGTCCGTCGCTGGTGCGCGCCTCGATGGGCAGCCGCCTTTCTTGCCCAACCAGCAGAGAAGTCTCGAGGATCGTCAGGCTTGCGATGGTCGAGGAAAACGTGAACGGACCGAATGTCGCATTCGCGGCATCGAGGACGGCCTCGGAGACTGCTTCGGCCACCACATCGCCGCCGGCACCAGGCGCGGCGTAGAAACGCAACAGCGTGCGGTACGTCCCGGAAGGCAACGGGCTCGGGAAGCGGTACGTGACCGATTCGGGCGCGGTTCCCCCAGGACGGTCGGCCGTGAGGTTGGCGACGACGGCGTCCCGGTGGTCGAGGATTTGAGCCTGAAGCGACAGGGCGGCCGGCGGCGCATCGGCGTTTCGAGACCGCTCGGGCCAGGCGACGACGAACTGGGGAGTGACGCTCCGATCTTGTGAAGTTCCCCCCGCGCCACCGCATCCGGCGAGCGCGGCGAGAAGACCGACGAGGCATAACAGGTTGGCTGGACGTTTCATCGGAATCTGGGAAATGTACCCTCACAACTCGGTCTTACGAGGTCCACCCAGTCCACCCACGCGCCAGCCCGGGCTCAAGGAATGCCGTGCTTCTTCTTGTACTCCGTGATCAGGAAGTCCACGCGGGCGTCCTTGCGGATCGAGCCCAGCGAGTCCCGCATCGCGTCGTTCCATTTCATCGCCGAAGCAAGCGCGTAAAGCCCGCGGATGTGGGTGAACAGGGCTTGCGCCGTCGCCTCGTCGTAGACCTCTGCCGCCGGAGGCTGCGGCGCGGGGATCGCCTCGGCCTTCACCCGCTGACCCAGCGTGGCCCGGATGACGTCCATGTTGATCCGATTGCCGGGGCACGACTTGGTGGTCTTGTACTCGGGGTTGTTGGTGATCCGGTTGACTTCGCGGTGGCCCAGAACGACGTTCGCCAGCTTCACGCGAAGGGCGTCGTCCGACTTCTTGGCTTCGGCGATCAGCGAAGGCCAAAGCCCGTACTTCTTGAGCAGGTTCACCAGCAGGTCCATCAAGGCGGCGTTTTGGGCGGGCGTCCAAGGGTGGTGGTCGCCGTGGCCGCTCATGCAGATGCCCATCGTGCCCGTGTTGAATCCCGCCACGTGCGCGCCCGCCTTGTCCTCCGAGCGCCCCGCGTTCACCGAGCCGTCGAGGCGGATGACGAAGTGGTAGCCGATCCCGGACCAGCCGCGCTCCTTGTGCCAAGCGTCAATCTGCGGGACCGTCGTGTCGTAGTTCTGAGTCGCCGTCCCGTGGGCGGCGGTGTGCAAGAAGATGCGGTTGATGGTGCGCATGGTGGATTGTAGAGCGTTTGGCTGGGGTTGGGCTGAGGTTCGGCTGGGGTGGGGCTGCGGTCAATCCGAACCCCAGCCGGACTTCAGCCCAACATCAGCCGAACCCCAGCCCAACGCACCCTCTGGAACGAACCGGCGAACCTGGAGCGTTCATAATGTCGGCACCAGCCGCTCGGGCAGCATGAAGATCCGCAACTCGACCAAGATCGCCTTCGGGTTCGTCGCCGTCACCCTTGGAGCCTATTTCGCCTACCAATCGTGGTCGGACAGGCAGGCCTTCGAGCGCAAGCTGGAGCCGATCGGACCGCAAAAAGTCAACCTGATCGGCATCGCGCCCGGCTCGGGATACCAGATCATCGTCGCCAACCAGATGGCCGCCCTGACTCAGGCCGAAAACGACCAATTCAGCGCGCCGGACGATCGCAGCGGCATGGGCGAGGTTTCTGGCCGCAAGCGCATCCCGATCCGCGAACTCATCCGGTCGCTCCAGGGCGACGAAGCCGCGTTCAGCGAACTGCTCATGAAGATGAACGACGTGGACCAGAGCACGCTGCCGCGACCGGAGATCGTCTGGACGTCCGCCGACCTGAGGAAGGCCCTGGACGGCGACCCCCAACTCAAAGCCAAACTCGAATCCCAGCTCAACATGACGCTCGACGGCGAGCCGCTGCCGCAACTCAGCAAGGACGCCCTGTTCGACGGCATCTGGATCCGAACGCCGGTCACCATGGACGTGACCGTGGCGAAGGAGAAGCGAACGCTCACCGGCTACATCCAGCGCCCCTATCGGCCCTCGCTCTTGCGGTCCCTGGAAGAAAAGATCCGAGAGAAGTTCGATCTGACCGACGCTCTGTTGGCGGGCTACTACCGCGAGCTGGCACAGCCCATCTGGGACGGCGCGGCACCCAAAGAAGGCATCCGGCAGCACCTCGAGTCTCGCATCGCCACCGAGCATCTGGGCGACCTGACGGCCGCGCCCCAGCGCATCATCCAGAACTCCGAGTTCGTGATCAACGAAGACCACATCGAGGCGGTCAGTTACACGAGCTATGCCGGCGGGCGAGGGGCCATGCTGCACGACCTCAAACTGAAGCTGACCGAAGAGGGACGCATCCGCCTGTGGCAGTACAGTCGCAAGCCGGGCGGCATGGGATCGCAGCTGCTGTTCGTCGTGGACGGCATTCCGATCGCCGCGCCGCGCGTCACCACCGATTTGTCCGGCCGAGAGGTCACAATAAGGCAACTTCCCGACGAGGGGTTGGTCAAAGACGCCATCAACCTCATCGAGAGCGCCAAGAAGCCATCGTAAGCCTATGAAACCCATCCTTGCGTTCATCGCCGCCGTCGCACTGGTCTCGATTGGCTGCAAAGGAGGAGGCGGCAGCGGCTACACACCCGCTCCCGTGCCAAAGGTCGAGCCCGCCAAAGTCGAGCCGGGCAACGAAGCGGTCCTTCTCCCCGCCGCCGTCGGCAACAAATGGGTCTTCGAAATCGAAGGCGAAACGTCCGTGTCGGGCAACCGCATGTTGACCCGTGCCACGGCCACCTACGAAATCAGCGGAGTCAAGGACACGCCGCGAGGCAAGGAGATCACGTTCAAGGTCACCACCAAAGGCGTGGACAACAGCGTTCGGACGAGCGAGCAGATGTGGTTGATGGACGCCAAAGGCATCTACCAGGTGAACGGTGGCCAAAACAAACTGCAGTACGATCCTCCCCAACCCCTCGCCCTGTTCCCCGCTACCGCGGGAGACCCGGTGTCGTTCAAGGGAACCGGACCCGTCGCGACCGGCCTCCGAGGATCGTTCTCGGGCAAAGTGCAGTGCAACGGAAACGAGGAAGTGGACACGGGCAAGGGACGCCTGGGCGGCATCGCGTTCGCCAGCCAGGGCGATTGGAGCGGACCCGATTCGGCGGGCAAGACGGCCACGGGCAAGTTCGGCATGGTCGTGTGGTTCGCCCCGAACGTGGGCCTGGTTCGCGTCCGACAGGAATTGAGCGGTCCCAACGCAGGGGCGTTCCAAACGCTCCGCTTGATTGATTACGAGGTGAAGTCATGAGAACCAAAGCACTGTTGGCCCTGCTCGTCTGCTCGCTGGGCCTGATGGGATGCAACCAGGACGCCAAGAAGACGCCCGAGGCGAACAACGAGCCCACCAACGAAACCGAGGCGCCCAAGCCGAGCCTTTCCGACGTGCCCGCCGACCTGAAGCACGCCGCTTACGAGTACTACGGGCTGACGAATCCGAAACAGGTGGACATGGAGATCGTGGTGGACGGAGGCGCGAGAGTGCTCACCGGCACCCAAACCGTCGAACTCGTTTCGCTGGAAGGCGGCAATGCCGTGTTCCGCATCGAGCGCACGGGCCAGCTCGCCACCCTCGGCAGCATGGACATCTCGGTCGAAAAGGACGGACTCTACGCCAAGAGCGCCAGCATCGGCCAGATCACGCGCTCGCTGGAACTGCCCGCCGATCTCGCCGTGGGCAAGGAGTGGACCTCGGAACTCTCGCTGGAAAGCTCCGGCGGCGAGATGAAGCAGAAGAGCACGATGAAGGCCGTCCGCACCGAAACGGTCAAGACCAAGGCGGGCGAATTCAAGGACGCCCTCCGCGTCGAAGGCACCGGCACCGGCACGTTCAACGGCCAAGCCATGACCATGAAAATGACGGGCTGGTACGTCAAAGGCGAAGGGCCGGTACGGCTCGAAACCGAGATGACGAAACCCGACGGGACGAAGACGACTCAAGCCATCGAACGGACGTAAAGAAGGTTAGGATGATCGTATCGCTGATTTGCGCGTTGGCGCTCGCCCCTCCGGCGCGCGAGTTCTTCCCGCTGGTGCCCGGCAACGTTTGGCACTACGACGACGGTGGCAAGCCCCGGAGCATGCAATCGAAAGACACGGTGGGCCAACCCGTGGACATCGGCGGTCGCAAGGCGATTCCGGTGATCTCCACGCTTGCCGGCGTGGAGGCCGAAGTGATCTACTACATTGACGAGGGCGACACGATCTCGATCGTCGCCTACCAGAAGGGCAAACCGCTCGAGGTGCCGATGCCCGTGCTGAAGGTCACCGACAAGACCGAAAAGTGGGATTACGTCGGCGAAACGTACTTCGCAGGCGGCAAAGTGCCCCTTCGGATGAAGGCCGAATCGAAGAAGGGCCGCAACCGAAAAGTGCTGGGCAAGGATGTCGAAACATGGGAATCTTCGTACGATGCGACTCTGGGCGACGGCGTCACCGCCACGACGGTGAAACAGCGCGCCGTCTATGCGCGCGGGATCGGTCTGGTGGAGATGACCAACGAAGGCCGAATCGGGCGCAACGTCCACAAACGCACGCTGACTCTGGTCCGTTTCGAACCGGGCCAGCCGGAAAGGCCTTGATCGCCCGACTGCTGCTCCTGACACTTCTGGGGGTCGCGGTCGCGGGCTGCGAACCGCCTCCGCCATCAGTGCCGCCGTTCGAAGGCCGCACCATCCGGGATCGCGAGACGTTCAAACCGGGAACCGCGCCCTACCCAACGGGCGAGTTGATCCTCGCCGAGCGAACAAGCATCCCCATCGAATTGGTCCGCACCGAAGACGCCGAACGCGGGCTGGTGACCTTTGAGTGCCGCGCCCACGGCGAGGTCGTGGATCAGGAGGTCTACCAAGACCGCGAGGAGTCGTTCAGCCTCGTGTCCAAGACCGGCGAATCGTTCGACCCGCCGCTGCCCCTGATCGTCTACCCAGTTCGCGTCGGCGAAACCAAACCGTTCGAATGGAAAGGCAAAGTGCTGGAAGGCGAAGTGCCGTCGAACGCGCACGCCGTCGTCACCGTTCTGGACGAACCCTCCAACCTGCCTGCCCCGTTCTCCGAGACCATCCGCGTGAACGTGGAGCTGAGCTTGCATGGTGTGGGCGACCCCACCAAGCGCGAACTGGCGTTTTGGTTCGTGGAAGGGCGAGGCCTGGTCAAGCGGAGTTTTGGGGCGCTTGACACGCGGCAGCCCGCCCAACCGTAGGGATTGCCATGCGCTCCGCCACTTCGACTCGATCGCTCAGTCCCTCGGATGCGCGGCTCGGGCCGGATTTCGCCTTGATGCTCATCGTGCTGGCCCTGATCGGGACCGGCCTCTTGACCCTGTTCAGCGTGAGCGACGGGCGTTCGGACGGCAAGTACCTGCGCCAAGCGCTCAACGTGGCGGTGGGCATCGTGCCGTTCGCGATCTTCGCCTTCGCCAACCCCATCGCGTGGCGCAAGTTCGCTTCGACGCTGTACGGCATCAACCTGGCGATGCTCGTCGCCGTGATCGTGGCCGGCACCACCGTGAATGGGGCCAAGCGATGGATCGAGATCGGCCCGCTCCAGTTCCAGCCGAGCGAAATGGCGAAACTCAGCCTGGTGCTCACGCTCTCGGCGTTCTATGCCAACCGGCTGGGCGACGTGCGCCGCTTCTCGACGTTCGTGCTCTCGTTCCTGCACGTGGCCGTGCCTATGGCGTTGGTGTTCAAGCAGCCGCACTTGGGCGCGAGTCTGGTGCTGGTGGTTGTCTGGTTGTCGGTCTCGCTCTATGCGGGCGTGCCCAGGCGCTTCGTGCTGGGGTCGGTGTTGGTGGGAGCGGTGCTGCTGGCGGGCGCGTACTTCGCGCCCGGAGTGCTCAAGGACTACCAGAAGCAGCGGGTCCGGGCCCTGTTCGTCTACGACGCGGCGGGGCACAGCTACCAAACCGACCGAGCCGAGATCGCGTTCGGAGTGGGCGGCGTGACGGGGACGGGCTTCCTGAAGGGCCAGCAAAAGAAGAACGGGTTCATCCCGGAACAGGACACGGACTTCATCTTCACAGTGATCGGCGAAGAAGGCGGCTTCTTGGGCTGCGTGATCGTGCTCGCCCTGTTTGGCGCGCTGTTCTACCGCATCTGGCTGGTCGGCTACGTCACGCGGGAACCCTACTACAAGATGGTCGTGGGGGGAATCCTGGCGATGATCGGCTTCCACACGCTGGTGAACTTGGCGATGAACCTGCAACTTGGGCCCGTGGTGGGCCTGTGGCTCCCGTTCCTGAGCTATGGCGGCACGGCCATGTGGCTCTGCCTCGCGTGCATCGGGCTGCTCCTGGCGATCCGCTTCCGCGAGAAGCCGATCTTGTTCTAGGTGCTGGATTGGCCAGGGTTGGGCTGAGGTTTGTCGCCGCCACCCGCGTCGCCCTGAGGTGCGGGCCCCGGGGCGCCGGCCAAACTCCCTCCCCAAGCTTGGGGAGGGCCGGGGAGGGGTTGACCACTAA
>JACFNW010000684.1 GCA_019454665.1 Fimbriimonadaceae bacterium
TCTCGCCGCCGTAAGAGGCGTCCTCGGCCCGCATCTTCTCCTTGATGAACGCGTGCCCGCTCTTGCACACCACGGCTCGCCCGCCCAACCGCTCGACGATGTCCAGCGTGTTCCACGTCAGGCGCGGATCGTAGACGATGGTCTGGTTCGGGTCTTCCTCCAGCAACGCTTGCGCGAGCAGACCGACGATGTAATAGCCCTCGATGAAGTTGCCTCGCTCGTCGAAGAAGAAACACCGGTCGTAGTCGCCGTCCCAGGCCACGCCGAAGTCGTACGTGCCGCTCTTCAGGCGCGCCTCGGTCGCGGCGCGGGATTCGGCGAGGATGGGGTTGGGCACCCCGTTCGGGAACGTGCCGTCGGGTTCGCCCTGCATGACCTCCGCGTCCAACGGCAGGTGCGGCAGCAGGTGCTGGAGCGCGATGCCCGCCGCGCCGTTGCCCGGATCGAGCAACACCTTCAGCGGTTTGAACGCTTCGCCCGGAACCAGTCGAAGCAGGTGGGCGGTGAAGTCGGCGTACACGTCTTGCTCCACGATCGTCCCCGTACCGGTGCGCTCCCAGCGGCCCTCGTGGGCGCGCTTTTCGATGTCGTTGAGTCCGGAATCGGCGCTGATGGGTCGGCTCTCGCCACGCACCATCTTCATGCCGTTGTACTCGGGCGGGTTGTGGCTGGCCGTGATCATGCAGCCCCCGTCGTAGCCGTAGTGGGCCGTGGCGAAGTAGACCATCTCGGTGCCGATCATGCCGAGGTGCACCACGTCCACGCTCGCGTCGTTGAGCCCCTTGGCCATGGCTTGGTAGAGTTCGGGGCCGGAGAGGCGGATGTCGTAGCCGATGCACACCCGCTTCGCGCCCATCTGGTCGGCGTACGCGCGTCCGATGGCGTAGGCGATGTCGGCGTTCAGCTCGCTCGGCACCTTGCCGCGCACGTCGTAGGCTTTGAAGCAGGGTAGATACTGGCCCATGCCCCGGTTGTACCTTGCGGGCGAGGGCACCTAGTGCCAGGGTGGGTTCCGTCGAGGAATCGGCGAAGCGGCGCGGATGATCCGGTTGCCGCCCACGACCGTCCCGACTCCGACCATGGGGGAGACCGTAACGCTGCTCACTCTCGCCCCCTGAAGGAAGGCCTGCCATTCCGCGACCGTTCGAAAGCCGTAGAACTCGTGATTGCTGGCCAGATTGTCGCTATACCCCTTGCCAAGTTTGGCCGCGAAAGCCTGGAAACTCTCGCCCGGACTGGGCAACGGCATTCCCTCCGTCATCGCCGCCCGCAGGGCGGCGCCGGCTGTTGCCGCCTGCACATTCTGCCTTTCCAACTCCAGCGCAATCGCCTCGGCAAAGCGTGCGGAGCCGATCGCTCGCCGATCGCTTTGGGCACGAGTCGGACCAAACGTGAACGTCAACGCATCGGTGTAGGGCTTGGGACGCGCCAACTTATCGAACTTCGGCGGACGTTCGGGCTGGATTTCGACGAAATCCAGATCCCGCAATGAATCGCCGGGTTGGCTGGGAAGGTCTACCCT
>JACFNW010000685.1 GCA_019454665.1 Fimbriimonadaceae bacterium
CAGCCCGGTGGCACCCCCGAGACCCGACCAGCAACCGTAGCCGGGGTGCCACGGTCTGACCGGGCCCGAGCGCATCCGCACACCCAGAACGCCCCTGCCCGGCAGACCGTGCCCCTTTGGTGCGACACAGCCTCGGCGATGGTCAACCCACGCCTTCGCACGGTCTGGCGGCAAGAAAGGCTCTGGTCGGGCGCGGCAACGACGGACCGCACAGACCGTGGCACCCCCGAGAACCGACCAGCAACCGAAGCCGGGGTGCCACGGTCTGACCGGGCCCGACCAAGAACCTCTCTGCCCAGCAGGCCGTGCTCATATAGGGTTGGCGGCCTCGACTTCGAGGTCGCGCGCTTGAAACGCGTACGGAACAACGAAACGCCTGCCGCCGCGTCAGCCGCCCAGCGCGGCGAGCACCTCGGGAGGGGCTTGGACGAGTTCGATCAACACGCCCTCGCCGCCGATCGGGAAGTCGTCGCTGCCCTTCGGGTGGATGAAACAGACGTCGTGCCCGCCGGCACCCGCTCGGATGCCCCCAGGGGTGAAGCGCACGCCGCGCGAGGTCATCCACGACACGGCGGCCGGGAGGTCGTCCACCCAGAGACCGACGTGGTTCAGCGGCGGCACGTGCACCGCGGGTTTCTTGTCGGGATCGAGCGGCTGCATCAGGTCAACCTCGACGGCATACGACCCGGTACCCAGAACGCAAATGTCCTCGTCCACGTTTTCGGACTGGCTTCGGAAAACGCCCTTTCGATCCAGGCCGAGAATGTCCACCCATAGCGATACCAGACGCGACTTATCGAGTCCGCCGATCGCGATTTGTTGGATGCCTAGTATTCTAAATGGTCGTTCGCTATCGGTTCGATCCATATCACTACTCGAAGCGGATGATCGGTTGGTTGACGGACAATGTGTCGCCCTTCTTGGCGAGCGCCTCGGCGACCGTGGCATCCTGCGCTGCGGTCAAGATGTTCTCCATCTTCATGGCCTCGATCACGGCCAACCGCTCCCCGGCGCGCACCTTCTGGCCAGCCGTCACTGCAATCTCTACCAGGAGCCCCGGCATCGGCGAGAGCAAGAAGCGCGAGAGATCGGGGGGTGGCTTGTGCGGCATCAGGGAGAATAGCTCGGCCGCGCGGGGACGTAGCACCAGTGCCTCGATTTGGGTGCCGTTGTGCGCGATGCGAATGCCGAGTGGGCTTTCGCCACCTCGAGAACCACCAGCCAGACGGGCGCGCTCGACCTGTGCCGTGAACGGGCGACCGTTGCAAGTCCCAGTTCCAAGGATCTCACCTAAGCGAGTGTTGCTTTGGATATCGTAGCGCTTGCCCTCCACATTGATCAAAGCATGACCATGGGATGCATCAAACGATTCCACGATCACATCATGCGCTTTATGTTTACCGTCACGGTTTAGCAAAATGACGACCAACTCGGGTTGGTTCCGCGCGTTGTGTCCGTCGAGTTGACCGCTGATGCCGATGGCCCTCTCGCGTGCCTTGCGCCGGACAAATGCGGCTAAGG
>JACFNW010000686.1 GCA_019454665.1 Fimbriimonadaceae bacterium
GTTGACTTCGGCATAGGCTTCGGCCACAGCATCCTGTGCAAGCTGAAGCTGGACGGCGCCGCCGCGCAACTGCTCGAAGAGTCTGCCTTCGGGCGAACCATCGGCTTCGGCGTTGGCTTCGTTTGCGGCGCCCGGCTTCGGCGCAGGGTCGGAAGAGGGCTGTCCACACCCCGCGGCCAGCAACGCGAACGCTGCGAAGGTGAGGGTCCAAGGGTGACGCACGATGGGCTGATCCTACCCGTCCGGGTGGCTGCTTCGGCTAGACTTTGCAGCGTGACGACCATAACCCTCGCTCTTGGCCTCGCCTTTGGCCAAGCCGCTCCCGCCGCCGAAGCCCCCGACCCCTACCGCCTGAAAATCGGACGATCGGGCGAGATCGCTATCCGCGCCGGCGACATGGTGGACACCGCGACGGGGCGCGTGGTGACTCCTGACGACATCGCCAAAGCAGCCTCCGGCCACCGCTGGGTGTATCTGGGCGAATCGCACGACAACGCCCTTCACCACCAGATGCAGGCCGCGATCATCGAGGCGCTCGCCAAAACCGGACGCCCGACCGTCGTCGGCTTCGAGATGTTCACGCGCCCGGTGCAGGACCGACTGAACGCGTGGACGCTGGGCTGGCAGAGCGAAGCGGAGTTCATCGAGAGCAGCGAATGGAAAACCCAGTGGGGGTTCGATTTCGCCTTGTATCGCCCCATCTTCGAGGCGACCAAGAAGCACCGTTTGCCGATGGTCGCCCTGAACGTGCCCCGCGATTGGGTGCGCCAGGTGGGCCGCGAGGGCCTCGGCGCCCTGACTCCCGAGCAACGCGCCTCGCTGCCCGAGCAGTTCGACTTGACCAACCAGGCGCACCTAGCCGTGTTTGGAGCGTTGATGGGCGGCCACCCGCCGACGGGCACGCGCGGCGAGAGCATCTACTCCGCCCAAGTGCTTTGGGACGTGGGTATGGCCGATTCGGCGATCAAGTACATGGAAGCCTTGCCCCGATACAACGGCGTGATGGCCATTGTGGCGGGCTCGGGCCATGTGATGTACGGTCAAGGGATCAACTGGCGCATCGCGCAACGCACCGGCGAACGGGGCATCACCGTGACGATGGTGGCCGCGACCGATTCGATCACGGTTTCGCGAGGGCTGGGCGACTACGTCTACGTCGCACCTGGCAAGTAGCCGTCTGCCCGGACTATTGCCGGGATCGCAGTCCATGGGAGTCCGTAGCCCAGCCGTCCCGCATGGGACTCACGCTGGATCCCTCCCGTGGAGGGGTGGCCGCAGGGCCGGAGTGGTCCGGTTCTTAGGGGACGGAGCCTCACCTAACCTTGGAGCCGGGTGCCATGGTCTGACCGGGCCCGATCACCATCCGAACACCAAGCGCATCCCTTCCCGGCAGACCGTGCCCGGGCGACGGCCGACACGGCGGGACCAAGGGCGGGTCGGCTTCGAGACTCGACGGCTCGACACTCGTCGCACCAAGCCCTAACGCCTCCCGCTGCGCCCAAGCCTGACCCTTGCATCC
>JACFNW010000687.1 GCA_019454665.1 Fimbriimonadaceae bacterium
TCCACGCCGAGGTGCGTGATCTGCTCCTCGCCCATCATCCAGCGGAGCGTGTTCTCTCCCGACGCGTCGGGAGAGGGGCCAGGGGTGAGGGCGCCAGTCGTCAATCGACAATCGTCAATCGAAAGTGCCTAGTCCTCGTAGTACTCCACGCCGAGGTGCGTGATCTGCTCCTCGCCCATCATCCAGCGGAGCGTGTTCTTCAGCTTCGTCTGCTGGATGAACAGGTCATGCTCCGGGTAGAGTTCCGGCGCGTGCTGGGGGCTCTTAAAGTAGAAGCTGAGCCACTCCTGGATGCCCTTCATCCCGGCGCGGTGGGCCAGGTCGAAGAACAGCGCCAGGTCCAGCACCAGCGGCGCCGCCAGGATCGAGTCGCGGCAGAGGAAGTCGATCTTGATCTGCATCGGGTAGCCCAGCCACCCGAAGATGTCGATGTTGTCCCACCCCTCCTTGTTGTCGCCCCGGGGCGGGTAGTAGTTGATTCGCACCTTGTGGTAGATGTCGCCGTACAGCTCGGGGTACAGGTCCGGCTGGAGGATGTACTCCAGCACGCCCAGCTTCGATTCTTCCTTCGTCTTGAAGCTCTCCGGGTCGTCCAGCACCTCGCCGTCGCGGTTGCCCAGGATGTTCGTCGAGTACCAGCCCGCCACGCCCAGCATGCGCGCCTTCAGCATCGGCGAGACGACCGTCTTCAAAAGCGTCTGGCCCGTCTTGAAGTCCTTGCCGCCGATCGGCACGCCCTTGTCGTGCGCGAGCTTCAGGAGAGCCGGGATGTCGACCGTCAGGTTTGGCGCGCCGTTCGCGAACGGCACCCCTTCCATCAACGAGGCGTAGCCGTAGATCATCGAGGGCGCGATCGACTCGTCGTTGCCCTCCATGGCTGCCTCGAAGGCTTCGAGGTTCGCGTGCGCGGCGGTCTCTTCCATGAAGATTTCCGTCGAGGCGCACCAGACCATCACGAGCCGGTCGCAGCCGTTCTTCGCCTTGAAGTCGCGGATGTCCTTCCGGATCATCTCGGCGAGTTCCAGCTTGTTCTTGCCCGTTTTCACGGTCGTGCCGTGCAGCCGCTTCACGTAGTACTGGTCGAAGACGGCCGGCATCGGCTTGATCGATTCGAGGAACGCCTGGTGCGGGATGAGGTGCTCGTGCTTGTCCAGCACGCCCGCGTTAATCGCCGACTCGAAGGCGTTGTCCGGGATGGGGTCCCAGGCGCCGAAGACCAGGTCATCGAGTTCCGCCAGCGGCACGAACTCCTTGATCAGCGGACTGCGCTTCTCGGTGCGCTTGCCCAGCCGGATGGTGCCCATCTGGGTGAGCGACCCGATCGGGCGCCCGCTCCCGCGCCGGGCGTTCTCGACGCCCGCGATGAACGTCGTCGCTACTGCGCCCAGCCCGACCAGGAGCACGCCCAGTTTTCCACTCGCCGGCTTCACTTCCTTCGGAGACGGCTGCACAAAGTCTTTCGGTTCCAACACGACACCTCGTTGACGGGCGACCGACATGAGCACCCCGTGCCATT
>JACFNW010000018.1 GCA_019454665.1 Fimbriimonadaceae bacterium
TTTCCCAAGCCCGACACCGCCGTGCTCAAGGTGCCCACGTTCGACCTGGGCTACAGCGCCAAGCGCGTGACCGAACTCTTCGAACAGATCGAAAAGAAGCAGCCTAAGAACCTGGTGCTCGACCTGCGGTCGAACGGCGGCGGCGCGGTGATGAACATGCTGCACCTGCTGAACAAGGTGCTCCCGCCCGACACCGAGATCGGCGCGTTCGTGTCGAAGGACCAGGTCGAGGCGTTCGCCGAAGAGACCAAGGGCGATGCCAAAGACGTGGTGGCCGTGGCCAAGTGGGTCCCCGCCAAGGTGAAGACGTGGGACACGGGGCAATTCTATTTCAAGGGCCACATCGCCGTGCTGGTGAACGGCGCCAGCGGCAGCGCCTCGGAAATCGTGGCTGCGGCGCTCAAGGAGAAGGCGGGTTCGCCCGTCATCGGTTCGCGGTCGGCGGGTGCGGTGCTCGCGTCGCTGATCATGCCCATTTCGCACGGCTGGCACCTGCAATTCCCGGTGACCGACTACGTCACGATCGGCGGGCTGCGCATCGAGGGCAACGGGGTGCAGGTAGATCATGAGGCGCCCATGCCCCGCCCGTTTGAAAAAGACTTGGGGCTTGAAAAGGCGCTCGAAGTGCTGACCACGCTCGCCCGTCGCGACGGCTGACGTTCGAAGCCGGCCGAGACCGCAGGCTGCGCCTCTGCGGGTGCGGGAGGCGGGAGCGAGTGGGGTCGCCGACCGAACGCCGTGCGCTCGTTGGCGTATACTCTCATTGAGTCAGGTTCGTTATGCTCAACACCTTTGCAATCGGTCTGCCCAGCGGCACGGAATGGATTTGGATCCTCGTGGTCGTTCTGCTGTTGTTCGGTGGAAAGAAGATCCCCGAACTGATGCGCGGCGTCGGCAAGGGCGTCGGCGAACTGCAGAAGGGGCTGGAAGAAGGCAAGAAGCAGCTTCAGACAGCCATCGAGGAGGAGGACAAGTCCACCTCGACCCCTCACCACTAGCCCGTTTCGGCTGGTACGGGTTCTCGTTCGAGCACCCGTCCGATTGGATGCCCGCCGCCCTCATCGGCGATCGCAAAGAAGGCTACGCCCGATTGGCTGGCGACGGAACCCGGTCGCTCCATGTGCGCTGGCACACGGGCAAGCCCGCCAAGAGCCTGCGCCCCGCGCTCGACGGCTACCTGGAACGCCTCCGCCGCGACGCCAAGAAAGCCAAGCTCGCGTTCCGCTCCGAAGTCGCCGAAGAGCCCGGCGCGCTCCTTTACAAGTGGCAGGCCGAGCAACAAGGTCGTGGCGTCGTGTTCCGCGATGCCGACGCATCCCGCGTTTTCTTTCTCGAAGTCGTGGGTGCCCGCAAGGACAGTCTGCTGCCCGTCATGCGCGGCGTCAAGGCCAGCTTCCAAACCCATGACGGCGACCGCGAGTTGTGGTCGGTGGCCGGGGTCGGTGCGTGGATGCCCAAGGGCATGAAGGTGGCCAAGAAGCAGTTTCTCGCCGGTCGCGCCGCCCTTCTATTCGAAGCGCGAGGCACCACGGTCCGAATGGAGCGATGGTCGTTTGCCGAGCAGCTCGTGGCCAAGCACGGGCTCACCGGCTGGGCGCACTCCGCTTTGGCCCTGCCGATGGAGCCCATGGCGACCTCGGAGTTCGAGGCATCGCTCAGCCACCGCAAGTGGATGGTCGCCACGGAGGCCCTCGTCCGTCTGCGCCCCCAATCGAACCAGATCGAGGCGCTCGTCCTGCGCACGCGGCGGCAAACGCCAAGGTTGGACCCCTCGTGGTGGGCTTGATCCAAAAGCTGTTCGCCCGCCCCGCGCTCGACCCCGCGTCGCTGCGCCGCGCCAAGCCGCTCCGCCACCCCGAAGCCGAATCGGAAGCTCGGGAAGATGGGCTGGTGCTCGTTCGCGTTCCCGTGGCCAAGTCCCGTTGGCCCTGGGCCAAGCGGGCGACGCACCGCACGTTCGAGTTGGAGGCGATCGGGGCTTTCGTGTGGGGACTCTGCGACGGGGAACGCACCGTAGAAGGAATCACGCGCGCCTTGCGCGAACAGTTCAAGCTGAACCGAGTCGAAGCGGAGGCGGCGCTCGTCGCCTTTCTCCAGACGCTCTCCCGAAGGGGCTTGATCGCCCTGATGATGCCGGAGACCGCCCATGCCAAACGACGTACGCGCCACCGCCGTTAAGGACACCGACCCGCCGTTCTGGGTCGCATGGAACCAAGCGCTGGCCAGCATCCGCGTGCGTTTCTGGCGGCAGGCCATCACAACGGCAGGCGTCGGTCTGGGCATCGCGTTCTTCACCAGCATGCAGATTCAGCGGCTGGCCGACACCTCGACCGACCTCGGCGCTCAGGCGCGCAGCGCCTGGCTCGCAGGCACGGCGTTGCTCATGTGCTTGGTCGGCATCACCAATTCGATGCTGATGTCGGTGACCGAACGCTACCGCGAGATCGGCACGTTCAAGTGCCTCGGGGCGTCCGACTCGTTCATCGTCAAGGTGTTCGTGCTGGAATCGCTGCTGCTGGGGTTCATGGGCTCGCTGCTGGGTTCGGTCATCGGCGCCGGGGCGATGGTTGCGGTGGTTCGGATGCAGGGCACCGCGATTGGAGTCGGCGCTTGGCTCCAGGTTGTCGCGCTTGGCACGGGGGTGGGGCTGCTCATGACGGTCGTCGCCGCCATCGCGCCCGCGATTCAAGCCGCACGCATGCCCGCCGCCGCTGCGCTGAGGGTGGACGTGTAATGGCCGAGGTCGTCGTCCGCACCACCGATCTCGCCAAACAGTACGGCGAAGGCGAGAACGCCGTCCACGCTCTGAACGGCGTCACGTGCGCGATCTACAGCGGCGAGTACCTCTCCATCGTCGGCCCTTCGGGGTCGGGCAAGAGCACGCTGTTCAATATGATCGGGGGCCTCGACCGCCCGACGGGCGGCTCGGTGTTCATCAACTCGGTGGACATCGCGCAGCTTACGCCCAAGGAACTCGCGTTCCTGCGCTGCCACACCATCGGCTACATCTTCCAGACGTTCAACCTGATCACGGTGCGGACGGCGCTCGAGAACGTGGTGCTGCCCATGCTCTTTGCAGGCCTATCTCCCGAAGACGCCGAGGAACGGGCGATGAAGAAGCTCGACCTCGTGGGTCTTGGGCACCGCTACCACCACCGTCCCGCCGAACTCTCGGGCGGGCAGCAGCAACGCGTGGCCATCGCGCGCGCCCTTGCCAACGACCCCGCCATCGTGCTCGCCGACGAGCCCACGGGCAACCTGGACCTGAAGACGGGCCAAGAAATCATCGACCTGCTGCGGCGATTGAACCAAGAAGAAGGCGTGACCGTGATCTCGGCCACCCACGACCACAAGATGCTCGGCGTCTCCGACCGCATCTTCCACATCTCCGACGGCAAGTTGGAGCGGATCGAAGAGCGGACCTGAACGAATCCCCGGGCGTAGCGGTCAAACTGTAGAGCGATGGTCGTCCTGTGCGCACTGGCGGCGATCGGTGGGGTCCAAGGCACCGCACCGGTCTTGAACGAGGGCTGGCTCAGCCACCCCAGACGCTTGATGGTCCAAGGCCCGGCCAAGGAAGCCCAGACGCATGCCGAATCGCTTGGCGGGCGCGTGCTTCAGCGCCTCGACGAGATCAGCGTCAGCATCCTCGAGTTCCCCCAGCACGACCTGGTTCGAGCCAAGCGTCGGCTTCAGAGCGAGGAGACGTTCGGATTCGTCCACTACGACCGCGCAGCCAGGATCGCCTACGAACCCAACGACCCCCTGTGGCCGGACATGTGGCACATGCGCGCCATCCGGGCGAACGAGGCGTGGGACCTGCACAAGGGCTCGCCAAACGTCGTCGTGGCCGTGATTGACACGGGCGTGAACGTCAACCACGAAGACCTCGCGGCCAACATCTGGGTGAACCAAGACGAGATCCCCAACAACGGCCTTGACGACGACGCCAACGGCTATGTGGACGACGTCAACGGCTACGACTTCACCTACGGCGACCCCAACCCCGACGACGTCAACGGCCACGGCACAGCTTGCTCCGGCCTCGTCGCCGCGATCCAAGACAACGCCAAAGGTGGGACAGGCGTCGCGCCGCTGGTCAAGGTGATGGCCATCAAGGCCGCGCAAGACGACGGCTACTTCTACGACTCCGCCACCGTGCCGGCGTACATCTACTGCGCGAACAACGGCGCGAAAGTGCTCTCGATGAGCTACTTCTCGGACCGCGTCAGCCCTTCCGAGCGCGCCGCGCTCGAGTTCTGCGTGTGGAAAGGCGTGTTGCCGATCGCGGCCGCCGGCAACGCCTCGACGGTCTACACGTACTACCCCGCCGCGTACGAATCGGTGGTGAGCGTTGCGGCTTTGGCGACCAACCTGACCAAAGCCGGCTTCAGCAACCACGGATCGTGGGTGGATGTCTCGGCCCCGGGCACAAGCCTTCGCACTTCGACGACCTCGGGCGGCTATACGACCTCTTTCGGCGGGACCAGCGGCGCGTGTCCGCACGCGGCGGGCGTGGCGGCGCTCATCCTCTCCGCCAAGCCTAACGCCTCGGTCGCCGAGGTGCGCGCGATCTTGGAGGACTCCGCGACCCTTCAAACCCAAGCCCCCTTTGGGGAGTTCGCCAATTACGGGCTGGTGGATGCGCGCCGCGCCTTGGAAACGGCCTTGAACCTCTCGGTGCCCGATGTCAAACCCAGCAAGGTGCGCGGCGCGGAGTGGCTCCCTGGCGGCTTCAATGCGCGCTCGCGCCCGCGCCAAAGCGTTCGGGTCTACGGGCGGGGCCTGAACCGGGCCGACCTGCGCGCTTGGTTCGGCAGCCGTTTGGTGCGACCGTCGCGAGCGGCGCGCGACTATGCCGAGTTCGCCGTGCCGTCGGGCGTTCTGGGCCGCTGGTTCCGAGTGGTGGCGGGAGCCGAGGAACTGGCCGCCTACCCGCTGCCCCTCGAAGCGTGGTCGGTGCCCATGCGCGAAGCCTCTGTTCCCGGTGGCGGGAGTTCGGTCAACGGCGGCTTTGCCGAGACGATGGCCGCCGACGGCGTTTCGATGGTGGTGACGCGCCGCAACGACGGCAACATCTTGGTGCATGGCACGCTGAAAGTGCCGACGGGCATTCAGCGGGGCGTGTTGCGCGTGGTTCGCCGCTACCCTGGCTCGGCGGGCGGGACGGAGCGGTTGCGGGTCTACGACTGGTCCACCGCCTCGTTCCCGTACGGCTCGTTCGTCGAGCTCTTTTCCGGCCCCCCTCCGACCGGCATGACCGAAGCCGCGTTCGTGCTGAACAACGTGCAAACCTTGGCCGACGACGAAGGCATCCTGTATTTCCAGATTCTGACTACGGATCAGGCATCGGGCGTGACTCTGGAACTCGACCGCGTGGCGTTCACGGGATAGTCATGTTTGGTTGAGGTTTGGCTGGGGCTTGGCTGGTGTTTGGTGTGGTGCCGAACCCTCAGAGCGTACGATTGATGGTCATGGTCTGGCGAGGACCTCATGCGATCAGACGACGGTAGACCTTCGACTCGCTCAGACCGTGGCACCCGGCTCTTAGCTCCCACTTCCGGGGTGCCACGGCCTGCCCGGGCCTCGACCATCTTCCGAGAACGATGGGCATCTTTGCCCGGCAGGCCGTGCTTGTCTCACCGCAAGATTCCTCCATCCACTCTTGTAGGGGGTCGCTTGTCTTGCTCGCGCAATTCTGGATATAATTAGAAGCGTGGACGAAGGATTCCAATCCAGGCTGTTGGCTCAGCTTGAACGGTTGGCCAACGGTCTTGAAGCGGTGGCCAATGCGCTGTCCTCCAGCGACACGGCGTCGGTGAGACCTTCGAACAGTGCCACGGAGGGCTCGACCATGGTGAACAGCCATGGGCCGAACGATCCGGTGACTTCGCCTGCCGTAGCGGCACTAAACTCGAGAGGTATTCGCATCAAGGTACTGCCCCCTCCCTCCGAGGGCGACGAGTTGTTTGACCGCTTCTCCATGTTTTTGGGCGATCGGTACAACCATCTGTCAGACCTGCTACGATGGCTCAAGCGATGCATGCAGGGCGGTGACAGGTTCACCATGAACCTAAGGTCCACACCGCAGGAACACATCACCAGCATTTGCCAGTTTTGCGGCGACCTCCACAAGGCAGCGTTCTTGACATCCTTTCGGTACTCGAAGTCGCCCCTCTTCAAGCTGGAGGCAACTGTCAGCAACGCGCCTCACGTTCAGAAGCTCTTAGGAGGTCACTGGCTCGAGCGCTACGTCGTCCTCACCGTCTGCCGACATGGCATCACCGACCTGCTTCTCAATCCTCAGGTTATCCTCCCAAACGGAGATGACTTTGAACTCGACATATTTGCAACGGACATTCATGGCGAGCCATTGTGGATTGAGGCCAAGACTGGGGACTATCAAAACCACGTTGTGAAGTACTCAAAGATGGCAAGGGTACTCGGGCTGAATCGCGAACGGAGCATTCTGCTCGTCCCCGACCTGCCCCGCGATCAATGCCGAAGCCTTGGTGGCCTGTACGGGCTCACGGTACTCAATATGGAGATGTGGCATGGGATGTGGGGCCCGAACTCACCCAAACGGGGATCATCGGAACCTACGGTCTCGACTGGTTTTCCCGGCCAGTAACCCAAGAGATGGCTCGGAACCTTCCCGCGTCCAGTTCTGCGGTTGATTGGCACGCGGTGGCCCGTTCCATGCTGCGGCACGACGGTAGCGCCTCGACTCGCGCAGTCGTGACCATTTGCCTCAAATCCTGCATATCACGAGTTCCGACCCCGCGAAGACCCCGTTTCGATGGAGCCGTACAGGGGTCGGGAACTCGTGGCACCCATAGGTTGTACGGGAATCAGGCGGACCGAAGGGATAGGGGCCGGTCGAGGACCAGCCGATCAGTGCGGCAGTTCGTGCCTTGGCAATGTTACGAAGAACGCGGCGGTCGCTAGGGCTGCCAAAAATGCGATCACGACTGAAACGAAGTTCGGAACATGGCCAACCGTCTTGATCGCGTAGAGCCCCATGCAGATGGCAAAGAGCAAATTCCAAGGACTGGGTTCGCGAACCTGCATCACAGGCAAAGTCAGCCCGAATCGGAGAAAGGCGCCAACCGCGACTCCGAGGACGAGAACCGCAATCACAGTCTGCATTGGTCCCTCCATGCAAGTTGGAAGTGTCGGGCGATCCGCCTCATCCCAACTTCAGCCCGTCTCCAGCCAAACCCCAGCCCAAACAATCCCAGCCTCACGCGTTCTCTCGAACATCCAGATCCTCTTCGACCGCAAGCGGTCGGCCGAGGTCGGGGGATTCGCGTTCCTCCAGAGTCTCCAACTCGAAGAACGTCTGATGCTTCACACCCGCCAGTCCCGCGATCACGTTGCTGGGGAACGCTTCGATGGTCGTGTTCAGGTCGCGGACGCACGCGTTGTAGTACTGCCGCGCGTTCGCGATCAGCTTCTCGGTGTCGCGCAGGTCGTTCTGCAAACCCAAGAAGTTCTCGCTGGCCTTGAGGTCGGGGTAGGCCTCCTTAAGGGCCATGATGCGCGCCAGCCCGTGTCCCAGGGCTCCCTCGGCTTCGGCTCGGCGGCCAAGGTCGTTGCCCGAGGCCATCGCTTGGCTACGCGACTCCGAAACCGCCGTCAGCAGCGCCTGTTCGTGGGCGGCGTACGCCTTCACCGCGTTGGCGATTTGGGGCACCAGGTCCGACCTGCGCTTGAGGTACACGTCCACATCCGCCCAGGCGTTCCGCACCAGTTGGCGCAGACCGACGAGCCGGTTGTAGAAAACCACCGCGCCCACGACGGGGACGGCCACCAACGCGATTCCAAGTAGTACAAAGTCCATCAGGGCTCCAAATGGTCGGTGGGGGTCGGGCCCGGGTCCCAACCTTCCTTGCTGGCCGGTCTCAAGACCTCGACCTCCATGTCTTGATCCACCAAGATCTGGCAGCTCAGGCGGAATTCGCCCAGCACGCCGTCCTCGACGAGGCAATCCCGTTCGGCGTCCCGCATGGCCGGCTCGGGGCTGAGGAACTTGACGCGGCACGTCGTGCATCGCGCCTGCCCGCCGCAACGGTGGCTGACGTCCACGCCCGACTGTTCGAGCCCGAGGACGAGCCGCGTGCCTTCGGCGACTTCGTAGACGCCGTAACCCTGAACCGTAATCGTGTGATTGGCCATTCGGTCGCTATGTTACACGTTCAACCGCGCAGACGCCACGTCTGAGTCGCCGATTGCGTGCCTTGCACCGCTTCGAGCGTGTACTCGCCCGCCGCCAGGTACTCGCCGCGCCGCTCGGCGTAGAGGTCGGCGAGGGCTTCCTGAACCGTCCTGGGCAGGATGGTGGGCACTTCGCCGACCCACTTGCCGCGCTTGAGTTCCAGTTCCAACGAGAACGTGTTGAACCCAGGCTTGGCCTCCACGGTGCGTTCCACCCAGACCTTGCCGGCCGAGTCCTTGATGCGGATGGCCGTCGGGCCGCCCTTGGCCACCCAGAACTGGCCGTTGAGTTGCGGGCTGGGCGGCAGACTGGTGTCCCACGGTTGCCGCCGCTCGAAGCCCCACCGTCCGCGTTGCATGTCGGAGGCGCTCAGGAACTTGATCGGCGTTGCCCGCAACGCTTCGTCCACCAAGTGGAGCGGCTTCAGGTCGAACTTGAACACGCTGCGCGCGTGGCTCGCGATCACCATCTCCATCTCGCGCTCTTGAATGGCAATGTCGTGGACCGGCGTGCGCGGGATGCCCCCGTTGAGCGGCTCCCAAAGCGCGCCGTCGTTGTAGGTCACCCAGACGCCCAGGTCGGTGCCCACGTAGAGCATGCCCTTCTTCTTGGCGTCCTCGCGCACCACGTTGATCGTCTCCAGCGGCAGGTTGCCCACGATCGAGGTCCAGTTGCGCCCGTAGTCGGTGGACTTCCACAGGTAGGGCGTCCATTCGTCGTCGCGATAACCGCTCTGAGCGACATAGACCGTGCCCTCGTCCCAACGGCTGGCCACCACGCGAGAAACCCACTTGTCGGGCGCTGGAGTGGCGATGTCCTCCCAAGTAAAGCCGTGGTTCTTGGTCACCTTCACAGAGCCATCGTCCGCGCCGGCGTACAACAGGCCGAACTTGAGCGGCGATTCGCTGAGGTCCTTGAGCGTGGAAAACGGCACGTCGCCGTTGGGGAGGTTCTTGGTGAGGTCCGGGCTGATGGCTTCCCACGTGCGGCCCTGGTTCAGCGAACGGAACACCCGTTGTGCGCCCAGATACACGATGTCCGGGTGGTGGGGCGAGAGGATGAGCGGCGAAATCCAGTTGTAGCGTAGCGGCGGTTCGCCTTGGCGGGCGTTCGCGCGCGTCTGCCACCGCTGACCCGTGGCCTGATTGATCGCCGAGTGGCTGCCGAACTGCGAGGCGATGTACACCACGTCGCCATCGTTGCGCGGGTCCACGGCGATGGCGCTGCCGTCGCCACCGCCGATGCTGGTCCAGTTGGCCGCTCCACGCCCGCCACCCGCCGAGCTTGGCCCCTTCATCGTGCCGTTGTCCTGCAATCCGCCATAGATGTTGTACGGCGTCTTGTTGTCCACGGCGATTGTCGTGAACTGACCGACGGCCAGGTTGTTGATGTGGCGATAGGTGTCTCCGTTGTCACCCGACGTGTAGAAGCCGCCGTCGTTGCCGATCGCGAGCCGCCCGGGGCGGTTGGGGTCGAACCAGACCGAATGGTAGTCCACGTGCGTTCCGCGACCCGTGCGCTCGAACGTCTTGCCGCCATCGCGCGAGCGGATCAGGTACGTGCCCATGACGTAGATCTCGTCCGGATTGTGCGGGTTGATTTCCAGGCGTCCGCAGTAGTAGCCCAGCATCTCGCCGAGCGTCCATGGGTGGGTCTTGGTCCACGTCTCGCCGCCATCGTCGGATCGGAACACCTGTGAGTTGACGATGTCGTAGGTGAAACGTCCGGGGTTGCGGTCGGCCAGATCGGCCCGGAACTTCTCGAAGTCGAGTGCGCCCGACTTGACGTCCTCCAGCACCTTGGCCGCATCGAGGCGCGGGCTGCCGAACCCGTTGAGGAACGGTTGCAGCGTGGCGGCATCGAGTTGGACGAACACGTTCCGCGTCATCATGCGGAAGCGCGAGGCTGTCAGGACACCGGCGGGTTGGCCTTCGTCGTACCACGGCATGCTCAGGTCCGCGCCCTGGTTGTCCACCAGCACGTACAGTCGCTTGGGGTTCGTCGGGCTGATCGTGATGCCCATGCGGCCCATGTCCGCGCCTTGCGGGAGCACGCCCTTGCCGAGCACCTTCCACGTCTTGCCGCCGTCGGTGGTCTTGTAGAGGGCGCTGCCGGGGCCGGATTCGCGGAAGTTCCACGCCTTGCGGTCGCGATCCCAGGCCGCGGCGTAGAGCGTGTCCGGGTTCTTGGGGTCGATCCGCAAGTCAATGACGCCGGTGAACTCGTCGATCTTGAGCACGTGGCTCCATGTCTTGCCGCCATCGGTGGTCTTGAACACGCCCCGAGCGGGGTTCTGGGTGTAAAGCGACCCAAGCGCACCCACGTAAACGGTGTCCTCGGTGCGTGGGTGGATCTGGATGCGGCCAATGCGGTGAGCCTCGGCGAGACCCATGTTCTTCCACGATTTGCCCCCGTCGGTGGACTTGAACACGCCCGTACCGCTATAGCTGGTGCGCTGGCTGTTGCGCTCGCCCGTGCCGATCCAGAGGGTCTGCCCGTCGCGGCTGACCGCCGTGTCGCCGATGGCGTAGGCGCTCGCGGGGTCGTACAGCGACTCCCACTTGATGCCGTCGTCGCGGGTGTGGTGGAAGCCGCCCGTGGCGAACGCCACGAAGAGCTGCTCTGGACGCCCGGCGGGCGATTCGATGTCCACCACGCGGCCGCCTTGGCTGGTCGGGCCGACCTGCTGCCACATCAGGTTGCCGAACGGCGAGGTCGCCTCCAAACGCAGGCGGTCTTCGTAGGCTTTCAGGCGTTGCTCGGCGCGCATCCCCTGGCGGACGGGATGGAACTTCGCCGCTTCCTCGGCCTTCGACATGGGGCGCAGGAAGATCTCGGGCGTTTGGGCGGTCGCCGTGCAGACGGCGGCGACGAGAGCGAACAGAGCGAGCCGACGCATGGCGCTCATCTTGGCAGGTTTTTCTGGGACCAGGGAACCCTTTGCCTTCGGGAAAGCCTCTCTGGGAGTGAGCGCATTTGGCTCACAATTCGCACCATGACCACCGTCGAATGGAAAGGCAACATGGCCTTCGAGGCCACCCCGCCCAGCGGGCAGACGTTTCGTATGGACACCCACCCCGATCTGGGCGGCACGGAAGGCCCCAGCCCGATGGAGGTCCTTCTGGCCTCGGCAGCGGCGTGCAGCGCCATGGACGTCGTGATGATCCTGCAGAAGAAGCGGCAGACAATCACGTCCTACCGCGTCGAGATCGACGCCGACCGGGCGCCGCAAGGCACGTGGCCCCGTCCCTACACGGCCATCCGCATGCGGCACATCGTCGAAGGACCGGACCTCGACCAAGCCGCTGTGGCGCAAGCCGTTCAGCTCAGCGACGAGAAGTACTGCTCGGTGGTCGCCACGTTGCGGGCGAACACGGAAGTCAGCAGCACGTTCGAGATCGTCGAGCCTACGCTCGCCTAAGCGGGCAGGGGCTTGTCCTTGGTCTCGGGCGCGAACGGCAGTGCCGCGAGGCCAAGGACGTACACCAGCGCCGCCATCGCCACCCCGTGGGCGGGCGAACTCTTGTCCGCACCGATCAGCAACCCCGTGACCCAGGGCAACGGCGACTGGGCGATCCGCGCCGTGTTGTAGGCGAACCCCGATCCCGTGGCGCGCAACCTCGTGGGGAACAGTTCGGGGAAGTACAGGCCGTAGATGGCCGTCAGACCGATGCTCAAGCACGAGATGGTCGGCGCGATCCACAGCAGCGATTCGTAGGTCACCTTCCCCTGCAGGGCGAACCACGTCACCAGCGGCGCACCGACGAACCCCAACACCAACGCAGGCCGCCGACCGAGGCGCTTGGCCAACAGCGGAAACACGAACACCCCGAGCAACGTGCCGCCATGCTGGGCGTAGGTGACGAAGCTCGTTCGCGCCGCGACTTCCGCATCGGCCAACCCCTGGCTGGCTTCGCGCACGAGGTTGGGCATCCAGTATGCCGCGTTTCCGGCCCCCGCGATGCCGACCGTGCCGATGACCATGGCGACCAGGGCCCGCTTGCGCCACGGGCCAGGGCCGAACAGCTCCTTGAGCGATCCCGCGGGTTGTGGGTCGGGCCGCTTCTCGGGTTCCTTGACGATCGTGCGGATGAACACGGTGACGATGGCGGGCGCGAGCCCGATGAGGAACATCCAATGCCAGGACTGGTGTGCCAGACCGAGGTTGGCCGTCGCCGCGAGCACTGGTCCGACGGCTGCCGCCGTTTGGAGCAGCGCCGCCGCCAACGGGCGTTTCGAATCCGGGAACACCTCGGCGATCAAAGCCGCGCCCGCCGCCCACTCGCCGCCGATGCCCAGGCCCGTGAGGAACCGCACGACGGCCACCTGCTCCCACGTTTGGCACGCGGCGGTAAGCGCCGTGAAGCAGCAGTACAGCAGGATGGTGATGATCATCGTTCGGCTGCGGCCCCACCGGTCCGCCAAAACGCCGAACGCCAACCCGCCGACGGCCCAGCCGACGATGAAGACGGTTTGGATCAGGCCCTCGATCTGAGGCCCTCGGGCGGCGTAGCCCTCGATGCCGAGCAGGTCGGTGAGCATGCGCGACTTCGCCAAGTTGAACAGGGCGGTGTCCATGATGTCGAACACCCACCCCAACCAGGCGACGAAGAGGATCTGCCACCGAAGCCGTTCGGTCACCGGCGCATTCTACCGGCGGCTATCCGCCGCCCTGGTTGTGACAAGCGTCCAGACAAGCGCCAAGTTGGTTCTCGCATGCGGTTCCACATTGCTCGAGATCGCGCGTCGCATTGGCGATTTGGGTGCTGTAGGTGTTCGCGGCAGCTTCAATGGCCTCTTCCAACAATGGCGGGAAGTACGCCATCGCCCAGGCGACCGCATTATTGATGTTGTCAACGCACTCCTGATCTTCGCAGAGCGAAATCATGTAGCTGGAGAGTGTCTGGACCGCGCCGATCGCGATGACGACGAGAGCGATGCGTGTGCTGACGAAGGCCTTGAACGTCGCAATCGCCTCGGCTTGATCGGTCTGGAACTGGGTCAAGCAGGTCTGGCCACAGGTCGCAAATGCTTCCTCGCATGCTTCGGTGCATTCGCTGGCTGTACCAAGTCCGACCCCTGACGAACCCTTGGCACCAGCGGCAGGGGGAGGCTCGATCGGATTCAACTCGGCGAAGATGCGTCCACGAATCTCGGTGAACATCATCATCTGGAACAGAGTGAGCCGGTCCGTGGTGGCGACGACGGGTGCCGAAGGGGGAATCTGACCAGGGCGCGACGAGAACAGAACATAGGGGGCGTTGGCAGGACTGTTCGGCGCCGC
>JACFNW010000688.1 GCA_019454665.1 Fimbriimonadaceae bacterium
TCTTGCCATCCAGCGTGACGGTCGCCTCGGGGCCAACCGCCCGCAGGAGCGAGACACCCTCCCGATCCAGCGCTACGGTGGCCAAGTTGGGCTCGGTTCGCCAGACGCGTCGAATCAACCCGTTGTCCAACGCGACCTCGCGCTCGGATCGCGTCACCCGCGCAGTGAACGGCTTGGCGTCGAGGAGGAAGTCGGGGGAAGCGGTGGACATGACAACGGAGGCGATCGCCGTGGCGAGCATGAGTCTGGATTCACGAATCCCTGCCAGGACTCCTTCGCCAGGGCCCAACCGAGGACGATTCGTGCAATCGGGCCGCGAATGCACCATTTTCAGGCCGCCGAGCGTCTAGACTGTGACCGCAGCGAACGGTGCAGGAACCGACCGTGCCCCTCGCGAAGTAAGACCGCACAATCATGGACGGCGTCTATTACGAGAAAGGATGGCTGGGCGTGGTGTTCACGCTGATGGTGGCCGGCTTCATCCTGTTGAACATCTATCGCGCTCGGAAGACCAGCGGCAAGCTGTTCATCCGGCGCATTCCGGGTCTGAACGCCATTGACGACTCGATCGGGCGAGCCACCGAGATGGGCAAGCCCGTGTTGATGGTGCCTGGCATCGGCACGTTGAACGCGATCTCGGTTCAGGCGCTCCAGATTTTCGCCTACGTCACGAAGACGGCGGCCAAGTTCGCGAACCCGATCCGGCTCTGCTGCCTCGACCCCGCCGTATACACCGTGGCGCAGGAGATCATCCGCGACGTGTACCAGACCGAGGGCGTCCCCGAGAACTACGATCCCGACTCGGTGCGCTTCATTTCGGACAGGCAGTTCGCGTTTGCGGCCGGCGTCTCCGGCATCATCCTTCGCGAGCGGACCGCTGCCGCCTTTCTGATGGGCGAGTTCTTCGCCGAGTCCCTGATCCTCGCCGAGACGCTCAACTCGATCGGCGCGATCCAGGTGGCTTGTTCGACCGAAATCACCCAGACCCCGTTCTTCGTCGCCGCGTGCGACTACGTTCTCATCGGCGACGAGTTCTACGCCGCGAGCGCCTACCTCAGCCGCCAACCGGTGCTGGTGGGAAGCCTCGTCGGGCAGGATTGGTCGAAGCTGGCCATTGCCGCCACCATCCTCCTCGGCGCATTGCTCAACTCTGCGGACGGCTTGAAACGCGTTCCCGATGAAGCCAACGAAGGACAGACGAGGGCCCTCAAGGCCGACGAGAAGATGATCACGAACCTCTTCAGCCCCAAGAAGCCGGAATGGAAACCGGCAGGAGGCACGCAGTGATTCCTTGGCTCGCACAGGCTCCCGCCACACCGGCGTTGAACATGTGGAACGCTCCGGCGGGAACGCCGGAGATCTGGATCAAGGTCGGGGTCGCCATGTTGGCTGGATTCGGCCTTCTGGCAGCCCTGATCGCCGCTCCCACCAGGCTCCGCCGTCCGATCAGCGGCGCGTTCATCTTCCTCGCCGGTTTGTTCTGGGTGCTGGTCTTCCTGTTCCCCAAGCCG
>JACFNW010000689.1 GCA_019454665.1 Fimbriimonadaceae bacterium
CCACCGTGTTCGGGCTTTCGGCCGGGTTCATCAGCGAGGATCCGGCGCTCTGGTCGCGTTTCGTCGAGGAAAGCCGCGCGGGCGTCGTCAACCGCAACCGTCCGACGACGGGCGCGGCGGCCAATATGCCGTTCGGCGGGCTCGGGGCCTCTGGAAATCATCGCCCAAGCGCGTATTACGCAGCGGACTATTGCGCGTACCCGATCGCCAGTTTCGAGGCGGAAGGGGTTGGCGCGGTGGAGGTTCCCGGATTAGCCCCCTGATGGGGGCTAAGCTTTTGAATAGAGACTGATTCACGTTTCGGATGAAAGCGTGGACGCTTCCATCCGAAACGATCAGGCTCTAGACGGGTGACCAATTTCGCTGACGGAGGGGTGATTCATGAAGACGCGCGCGGCTGTTGCATTCGAGGCGAAGAAACCGCTGGAGGTCGTGGAACTCGACCTCGAAGGCCCGAAGGCTGGCGAGGTTCTGGTCGAGATCATGGCGACGGGCATCTGCCACACGGACGCCTACACGCTCGACGGCTTCGACAGCGAGGGGCTGTTCCCGAGCGTGCTCGGCCACGAGGGCGCGGGGATCGTGCGCGAGGTCGGGCAGGGCGTGACCTCCGTGAAGCCGGGCGACCACGTGATCCCGCTCTACACGCCGGAATGCCGCCAGTGCAAAAGCTGCCTTTCGGGCAAGACCAACCTCTGCACCGCGATCCGCGCCACGCAGGGCAAGGGCCTGATGCCGGACGGGACGACGCGCTTCTCCTACAAGGGCCAGCCGATCTACCACTACATGGGCTGCTCCACCTTCTCGAACTTCACCGTGCTGCCCGAGATCGCGGTGGCGAAGATCCGCGAGGACGCGCCGTTCCAGACGAGCTGCTACGTCGGCTGCGGCGTGACGACGGGCGTCGGCGCGGTGGTGAACACGGCGAAGGTGCAGGCGGGCGAGAACGTCGTGGTGTTCGGTCTCGGCGGCATCGGGCTCAACGTCATCCAGGGCGCCAAGATGGTGGGCGCGGACAGGATCGTCGGCGTCGACATCAACCCCGACCGCGAGGAATGGGGCCGCAAGTTCGGCATGACGCACTTCGTGAACTCCAAGGGCCTGTCGCGCGACGAGACGATCGCGAAGATCCTGGAGATCACCGACGGCGGCGCCGACTACAGCTTCGACGCGACGGGCAACACCGAGGTGATGCGCACCGCGCTCGAATGCTGCCACCGCGGCTGGGGCGAGAGCATCATCATCGGCGTCGCCGAGGCGGGCAAGGAAATCTCGACGCGTCCCTTCCAGCTCGTTACGGGCCGGGTGTGGAAGGGCACCGCGTTCGGCGGCGCCAAGGGCCGCACGGACGTGCCGAAGATCATCGACTGGTACATGAACGGCAAGATCGCCATCGACCCGATGATCACGCATGTGCTGACGCTGGAAGAGATCAACAAGGGCTTCGACCTCATGCACGAGGGCAAGTCGATCCGCAGCGTGGTCGTCTACTAAAGCAGCCACTC
>JACFNW010000019.1:0-226 GCA_019454665.1 Fimbriimonadaceae bacterium
CGTCGCGCACGGTGATCACGACGACTCCTTCGCCTCGGAACTGGATATGGCTCGCCACCAGAGCCTTGTAGAGCGCACTCTCGTACGTGTGGTCCACCCCGAGGATTTCGCCCGTGGACTTCATCTCCGGACCCAACCGGGGCTCGACCCGGCCCAGCTTCTGGAACGAGAACACGGGCGCCTTCACCGCGAACAGGACCGCTTCGGGAATCGGGGCGTCGCCGGA
>JACFNW010000019.1:236-12813 GCA_019454665.1 Fimbriimonadaceae bacterium
AGGCTCGCGGCTCGCAGGGGTGACCCGCCGCGCGGGGGCCGTCCCCGTCCAAGACCCACAAGCCGCTGGCGTAGCCCAAATCGGCCAACGTGTGGCCCATCGCGCATCGGGTCGCCAGGTCCACCATCGGGATGCCGGTCACCTTGCTGATGTAGGGCACCGTTCGCGAGGCGCGGGGGTTGACTTCCAACACGTAGGGCACGTCGTTTTCGATGACGAACTGAATGTTCATCAAACCCCGGATGCCCAGTTCGCGCGCGATGCGGCACGCCGAAACCACGATCTGGCGCTGCACGTCGTCGCTGAGCGTGACCGGCGGGTAGACGGCCATCGAATCGCCGCTGTGCACGCCTGCGCGTTCGATGTGTTCCATGATGCCGGGGACGAGCGTGGCTTGGCCGTCGGAGATCACGTCCACCTCCGCCTCTTTGCCAAGCAGATAGCGGTCCACCAGAACGGGCTGTCCTGGGTTCGCGTCTTCGGCCTCGGCGTAGAACCCGCGGAACTGGTCCTCGTCGTAGACGATCTCCATCGCCCGGCCACCCAGCACGAACGAGGGCCGCACCAGCACAGGAAAACCGATCTCGCGCGCGACGACCAAGCCCTCCTGCAACGATCGAACCGCACGGCCGGCAGGCTTGGGCAACCCGAGCTTGACCATCAGTTGATCGAACAGGTCGCGGTCTTCGGCGGCGGCGATTGCTTCGGGCTGGGTGCCCATGACGGCCAAGCCTTCCCTTGCCAATCCGGCGGCCAAGTTGATGGCGGTCTGTCCTCCGAATTGGACCATGACGCCCATCGGCTTCTCATGGGCGGCGACGTCGAGCACATCGTCGAGCGTCACAGGTTCAAAGTACAGGCCATCGCCCGTGTCGAAGTCGGTGCTGACCGTTTCGGGGTTGTTGTTGACGATGATCGCCCGATATCCGAGTTCGCGGAGCGCCCAAATGCAATGAACGCAGGAGTAATCGAACTCGATGCCCTGCCCGATACGAATCGGACCCGATCCCAACACGAGCACGGTCTGAGCCATCGGGGTTGTATTGTGGCACCTCGCGGCACTGCCGCGGCGGGCCTCAGCCGATGAACATGATGGGCTCGCCCGGCTGGACGAGGTCGCCGTTGGCTTTGACGACCTTGACAACGGTGCCTGCGCTGGGTGCCGTGAGTTCGTTGAACACCTTCATCGCCTCGATCAGGCCGATCACTTGACCCGCTTCGACGGTCTGCCCCTCTTTGACGAAAGGCGGATTGCCGGGGCTCGGCGTCAGATAGAAGATGCCCATCATCGGGCTTGAAATCGGGAAACCGACGGGCCGATCGGGCTCGGCGGCCTTGGGGCGAGGGGCGGCCGAACGACGCGGGACGACGGCGGCGGGAGCGGTGGATTCCTCGCCCTCCTCTTCTTCGACCTCGTCATCGGCGCGCTCGAACGCGATCTTCCAATCCGGACCGCACCACTTGGCCTTCGTCAACTGGTAGGCGTCCATGAGGTCCGCCAACTCGGTGATCTTCTCTCGAACGTCGTCCACCCCTGGATTATGCACCTCGACGCTTGCCTCCGACTTCTTCGTACGCGACGGTCGGGAACCCCTTGACGAAAATCACGGGCAGCGTCACCTTGGCGAGCACGGCGCTGACCAGGCTGGAAGCCGCCGCCACGGTCGAATCTCCGTTGGGCAACGGCACCACGACTTGGATGGCGTCAATCCCCTGGAGGGCGGTCGCCACGCCCGAAGCCAGGTCGCGCGCGCGCTCCAGATGGCCGACAGCCTGCAGTTGCCGTTCGTTGAGAAAGACCTTGCCGGCGTCGAGCGACTTTCGCGCGACCTCCTCGGCCTCGGGAAGCGGCGATTGAAGCGGAAGGTGACGCGGGACGCTCACGACGAACGTGAGATGAACCTCGGCGTGCTGCGTATCCGCCAGATGCCAGGCCATGTGCAACGCGTCCGAGTCGGTGTTGTGGCCCGTGAGGCAGACGAGTATCTTGCACCGGCACGGCGCGAGGTTGACCTTCTTCTTGGTGGGTTGCTCCTCCAGCAGGTCGAGCGACCGCCGAGCCTCTTCCACCGAGTTGGCGATGGGGAGCTGCGAACGCACCTCGGGCACGGACTTCAGCACATCCATGACGGCCTTGGGCACGGCGGCGACGATGATGCGGGCGTCGTGCTCCGCGATGTACTCCATGGCGTCGCGGAACGTCTCGGCCCCGGCCTCCGTGCACTCGACGATTCCGCTGCAATCCACGATCACGCCCGTGGCGTGACGCTTCAGCGTCAACGAGATGGCCGTATGGATCGTCTCCCAGTGGTTGGCTCGGAGCGCGCCGGAGAGGATGATGACGTCTTCGTAGGATTCGACGATCATTGGGTTCGGACCGAGTGACGAAGGTACCCGAACCACCGAACGCGGAATGGGCACAAGCGTCCGGTAAGCTCCCAATCCATGGTCAATGGCTTCATCGAGAAGGACGCGCAAGTCGCCGGCTCCACGCGCCGCTACGTCGTCTACGTGCCCCGAACGTACCGCGAAGACACACCCAACGCGACCGTCGTGTTCCTGCACGGGCGCGGCGAGAGCGGCTCCGACGGCCTGTTCCAGTTGTTCAACGGTCTGCCGCCGGCCATCCTGCGCAAGCGCGACGAGTGGCCGTTCTTGGTCGTCGCCCCACAGAAGCCCGAGTTCGACAAGCTTTGGCCCACCGAGCGCGAGACGGTCAACGCCATCCTCCGCGAGGTCGAGAAGGCTTACACCGTCCACCCCCACCAGCGGTATCTGACGGGCCTGAGCCAGGGCGGCCACGGGACCATCGCGCTCGCCAAGCGCTTGGTGTGGGACTTCGCCGCGATCGCCCCGGTCTGCGGTTGGTCCGAAGACCCGTCCGCAGCAGCCAAGGACTTGGGGGACCTGCCCGTTTGGGCGTTCCACGGCGAGAAGGATCAGGCCGTCAAGCCGGAGGGCTCGAAGGACCTGGTCGAGGCCCTGGAGAAGCTCGGCGCGCAGCCCAAGCTCACCCTCTATCCCGAACTCGGCCACAACTGCTGGGACGCCGCCTACCGCGACGCGGGGCTCGCCGACTGGTTTCTGTCCCACAGCCTTTGAGCCGCCTGAGGCTTGGGACGCGATCTGCCGATCATTTTGAGTGACCGCGCAAGTCTGGCTGTGGAAGGCCCTGGGAACTTGTCACGAGTGTTGCGGTCGGTGCGGGCGAGACCGACTGACTATGAGCGAAAACCACGGATACGAGCGCCTCGAGTTTCTTTTCAAGCGGAGCGGCACGCTGCCGCCGCTGCCCGCCACCGTCATGCGCCTGATCCGCGTCATTGACACCGGCGAAGCCTCTGCCATAGACCTTGAACGCGTCGTCACGTGCGACCCAGCGCTGACGGCAGACCTGCTGCGCGCGGCCAGCCTCATGGGCACGGTCGAAGCGCCGATCACCACCGTTCGGGGCGCGATCATGCGTCTCGGCCAACGCACCGTCCGGTCGGTGGGAACGTCGCTCCTGATCAACGACATGGTCAAGAAATACCGGTCGGTCCCAGGTTTCGATCCCGTCGCCCTTGCCCGTCACTCGCTCTTCGTCGGCTTCATGTCCCGATACCTGTTCGCCCGCCGGCACAGCATCGAGACCTTTGAAACGCGCTGGTCGGCCGACGAAGTGTTCGCCGCCGGCGTGATGCACGACCTTTCCGTGGGCGTGATGGCGATGGTATCGCCCGCAGCGGTCACTCGGGTGGCCACGTTTGCTCGGCGTGCGCACAAGAGCTTCGTGGAAGGCTTCGAGCTGATCTTCGAGAACCCCCTCAACCGGTTGGGCGCGCTGGCGTGCAACACTTGGGGACTGCCCGACATCTTCGAAACGACGCAGCGTTATTTCGATTCGCCTTGGGAACACGAAGACGAACTCACCGCGCTCTACTGCATGAGCTACGCGAACTACTTGGCCGATGCCAACGGCTTCGCTTTGGAGAGTTGGGAGTTCGAGCCCTCCGTGTTTCCGGAGATCAAGTTGGAAGTCGGCCTCCAGGACGAAGAGATCGCAAACGCCGTCGAGGTCGTAGGCAAGCTGACTCGGACGGCCCTGGAAACCAGTTACGCGGCGGCCTGAGGGTTCGGTTTCAGGGTTCAGGGTTCAGGGTTCAGGATTCAGGGTTAACACAACAACAGAGTCGAGCCGCGCAGACCGTGCTCTTCTGGGGCTTCGGGGCGGCGTCGACTTCGAGACGCGCGGCTTGAGACCGGAGCAACTCGGATCAAAGCCGATTCCCGCCGCGCTCCTCAGTCTGACGCCGCAGGTCGAAGAGCCAACACCCCGGGCCGAAGTCTCGAAGGGGACCCGGGGCAACCTTGGCGAGGCAACACCAACCCAGCATCGGGGGTGCCACGGTCTGACCGGGCCCGCCCACATCTCGTGCGATGACGATGTCTCTGCCCGGCAGACCGTGCACGTGTCGCCAAGAGGCCGAGCGCTGATCAGAGTTCCGACCCCGCGGGAGCTTGGACGCAGTTGTGGCGAACAAGGGGGTCGGGACATCGTACCCCGGGGGAGAGTGGGGTGCCTGCTGCTGCGGCGTCGGCTTCGAGACGCGCGGCTCGGGACCTTGGTCCGCCGAGTCCACCCGGCGCTGAAGTGTGACGCATCTGTGACCTATCCCAACATCCTGCCCGTTGACCTCGTCACGTCTCCGTCACAGGCCTACCTGTACATTACACACGGGTTCGCTGTTCGACTTACGAACAGGACCAGATTAGGAGCCAACACCATGAAGCACCGAACGATCGTATCGCTCTCTCTCATTGCTCTGGCTGCAGCATCGCAAGCCCAAACCACCTTCTTCGACAACTTCACCGGCTACAACTGGAATGGCCAGTGGATCATCGGCGGAACCGGATCCCCACAGCCTCAATTCGTTGCCCAACAGTTCACGTCGCAAGCGACCGGTTCGGTCACGGATGTGACCGTCTCCTTCTTCAAGGAGTCGCTCTCGCCGACGGGGGGTGGTCAGGTGAGCATCCTCGCAGACAACGCCAACACCGTCGGCGCCTTGATGGGTTCGGTCGCATTCGCCGACAGCACGGCCTACTCGTTCTCGGGACCCAATACGAACATGCTCACGGTGAGCGGACTGAACATCGGGCTGACGGCGGGCCAGAAGTACTGGCTGCAGATCACGGGAGACGTCATGACATCGGGCCGATGGACCTTCGAAGTGGGAGCTTCGAGTGGCGATCCTGGACTTTCGGCATGGAACCAAGGCGCCGGCTACAACTACACGAGCATCGGCCTAGCAACCATGAAGGTCGAAGGAGTTCCCGAGCCTGCTTCCGTGGCAGCCCTCGCAGCTGGACTCATGGGCATCGCCGCCCGGTCGCGCCGCCGGAGGGCCAAGAGAACGCCCTCGTAGCACGGGATCGGACCGGGGCGTTCAATACGCCTGCGGCTTCATTCCGCGCCCTGGTCCGGGCTGCCGGTCGTCGTTCTGCAGCCCGGATTCGCCGAAACCGAACGCGAGATCCGAACCATTGGTCCGCATGTGGTTCGCACAGTGGCTCACAATCCACCTCGCTAGCCACTTGCCAGCCACCTGCTCACCACGTGGCGACCACTTTCCCACCTCGGAGCCCGTCCCCTCCCGAGGATCGGGAGGGGACGGGTGAAGGCAGGGGCTTTACTTGTCGACCGCGACGGTCGTCCGCTCGCGAACGGCTGCCTGAGCGGCGGCCAAGCGCGCGATCGGCACGCGGAACGGCGAACACGACACGTAGTCGAGGCCGATCTGGTGGCAGAAGATGACCGAATCCGGGTCGCCGCCGTGCTCGCCGCAGATGCCGCACTTCAGGTCGGGTCGAGCCGAACGGCCTTCCTCGACGGACATCTTCATCAGCCGGCCCACGCCCGTGAAGTCAATCGTCTCGAACACGTTGTAGGGCAGAATCTTCTGGTCCACGTAACGGCCCAGGAACTTCCCTTCCGCGTCGTCTCGGCTGTAGCCGAACGTCATCTGCGTCAGGTCGTTGGTGCCGAAGCTGAAGAACTGCGCGTACTCAGCGATCTCGCCCGACGTGAGCGCGGCGCGCGGAATCTCGATCATCGTGCCGAACAGGTAGGGGATTTCCACTCCCTGCTCGCGGACGACGTCCTTCGCCGTGGCCTCCAGTTGGCTCTGGATGACGCGCAACTCGTTGACCGTGCCGACCAGCGGGATCATGATCTCGGGGTGTGCTTGCTTGCCCGCCTTGATCAGCTTCGCCGCCGCTTGCAGAATCGCACGCGTTTGCATGACCACCAAGCCTGGGAATACGATCGAAAGGCGCACACCGCGAAGGCCGAGCATGGGATTGCTCTCCTTCATGGCCTCGACGCTCTCCAGCAGTTCCCTTTTCTCGGCCAGCTCGCTCTCCAGCCCCGTTTGGCCCAGCGCGATCTTGGTCTCCAATTTGGCGACCTCGACGATCAGCTCGTGGTAGGACGGCAGAAACTCGTGCATCGGCGGGTCGATCAGACGAACCGTCACCGGCCGACCGTCCATCGCCTCGAAGATGCCCTCGAAATCCGCCTGCTGCACGACCAACAGCTGGTCGAGACACGCTTGCCGCTCGGCCTCGTCCTTGGTGAGGATCATCTTCTGCACGATCGGCAACCGGTCGCCCTCGAAGAACATGTGCTCGGTGCGGCAAAGGCCGATGCCCTCGCAGCCGAACTCCACGGCTTGGCGCGCATCGCGCGGGTTGTCGGCGTTGGTGCGGACCTTCAGGCGTCGCGCCCCGTCGCACCAGTGCATCAGCGTGTCGAAGTCGCCGCTGATCTCGGGGTCGATCAGGGACAACGCCTGGGTGAACACCTCGCCTGAAGAACCGTCCACGGTGACCCAGTCGCCTTCGTTCACCACGGTATCGCCCACGGTGAACTTCTTGGCGTGCACGTCCACGCGAAGGGCTTCGCAGCCCGCGACGCAGGGGATGCCGAAGCCGCGCGCAACCACCGCCGCGTGCGACGTCTTGCCGCCGCGCGCCGTCAGGATGCCCTGCGCCGCCAACATGCCGTGCACGTCGTCGGGGTTCGTCTCGTCGCGGATCAGCACGACCTTCTCGCCACCGTGGCCGAGCCGCTCGGCCGTGTCGGCATCGAAAACGGCCTTACCGACCGCAGCGCCGGGCGACGCCGCAAGGCCCTTGGCCACCGGCTTGATGCCCTTGGTCACGAGGTCCTTGGGGTCAATGCGCTTGTGGAGCAACTGGTCCAGGTGCGAAGCCGTCACGCGTTGGATGGCCTCCTCCTTGGTGATCAGGCCCTCTTCCACCATCTCGACCGCGATGCGGACGGCGGCGGGACCGGTGCGCTTGCCCGTGCGGCACTGGAGCATGAACAGCTTGCCGTGCTGGATGGTGAACTCCAGATCCTGCATGTCCTTGTAGTGCTGCTCGAGCGTGTGGCACACGCGTTGGAACTCGGCGAAGATCTCCGGGTTCTGCTTGGCCAGATGCGTGATCGGGACCGGAGTGCGCACGCCGGCGACCACGTCTTCACCCTGGGCGTTCATCAGGTACTCGCCGTAAAGGGCGTTCTCGCCGGTCGAGGGGTCGCGGGTGAAGGCGACGCCCGTGCCGCAGTCGTCTCCCGCGTTGCCGTAGACCATGGACTGGACGTTGACGGCCGTGCCGATGTCGTCCGAAATCTTCTCTTTCTTGCGGTAGGTGATCGCGCGGTCGTTGTTCCAGGACTTGAACACCGCTTCGACAGAGAGCGTGAGTTGCTCCCAAACGTCGGTCGGGAATTCGCGGCCCGCGCCTTCGCGCACATGGGCCAAGAACAGGTCGCAGATCTCCTTGAGGTGGTCGGCGGTCAGGTCGAGGTCGTTCGCCGCACCAACCTTCTTCTTGTACTCCGCAAAGATGTGGTTGTCGAAACCGTGCTTGGGCAGGTCGAACGCCACGTCGGCGAACATCATGATGAAGCGCCGATACGAGTCGTACACGAACCGCGCATCGCCCGTCTCGGCGATCAGCGCCTTCACGGTGTCGGGGTTCAGGCCGAGGTTCAGGACGGTGTCCATCATGCCGGGCATCGAGAACTTGGAACCGGACCGCACCGAGACGAGGAGGGGCTTCTCGGTGCCGCCGAACGTGCGGCCCATGGTCTGCTCGACGTCGCTCATGGCGGCGCGCATGGTCTCAATCAGCCCGGCGGGAAGCTTGCGACCGTTCTGGTAGTACTCGGTGCAGACCTCGGTCGTGATGGTGAAACCGGGGGGGACCGGAAGGCCGATGTTGGACATTTCGGCAAGGTTGGCTCCCTTGCCGCCGAGAAGGTCGCGCATGGTGGCGTTGCCTTCCCTAAACAAATAGACGCGCTGATGGCTCATGGTGAAAAGTCTCCAGGGACTCAGCCACGGAACTCCGACGCCGTTGGCGAAAATCGGCGGCCAATCGTTCGGGGAGTTTACCAGCGGCTGACGGGCCATCCCGGGCCAAAACGTCTCCGCGCCTACATCAGCGGCATCCGACGGACTTCGACCTCGGTTTCTCCGCAAACCAACTTCGAACCCGGGTCGTTGCTGCCGTTGCGGATCATCGCCGCTCCCACGTGCCCCAACTCGGGCGAGAACGCGACGCTGGTCACGGTGCCGACCTCCTGGCCCGACTGGGTCACCAGCGGCGCACCCACGGCAAGCGCGACCGGCGACACCAGGCCGCACCACGTCCGATTGGTGTGCCCCCGGCTGAAGATGCGCATGAGCACCTCTTGCCCCGTGTAGCAACCCTTGGTGTAGCTGACGTAACGCGCCTCGAACTGCGGCCCCAACTCGGGCGGCAGCGTCCGCTCGCCGAAGTCGGCACCCCAAAGAGGCAGCCCGGCCTCGAGGCGCAACGCTTCGCGGGCCCTGCCCTCCAGCAGCACGAGCCCATCCAGCCACTTGCGCGTCTTGGCGGCCATGCCATCCGGAAACACCAGGTCCCACCCGCCGAGCCCCGTGCGGTTGGAGCGCAACGCCAACACGGGCTTGCCGTCCAACTCGGTTGCGGCGGCATCCATGCTCGGCAACGCCAGCCGCTCGCCCAGCCAAGCCGTGGCTTCCGGGCCCTGCACCCCGACCGCCTCGCCGGCGAGGAGGGTCGCCTCCACGTCCTCCATGACGACCATCTGCTCGAACCGCTCCAGGGCCGCCGGGACGCAGACCGTCGGCAAAGCCAACACCATGCGGTCGCCGAGCGCCCAGGCCGTTACGGGGGCGATGATCTGCCCCGTGGGCTTGCAGAAGCAGAAGGCCGTGGACGATCCCGGCGTGAACGAGCGCAGGTCGTTGGTGGCTTGGCCCTGCAGCCAGCCCTTTCGGTCGTCGCCAGAGACCGACACGTACGACTTGTCGGCCAGCGACACGCGGACGACGCCTTCTACCGCCGTCTGATACAACGCTAAATCTTCTTGCGCGAACGCGACTTCTCGTTCCCGGACGTGCATGACAAAGAAACCACCCGTGGCGAATGTGGAAAACTGAGGCTCAGCGCCGAGACTCGACTTCATCCATCATACGCCTTTCTGCACGGAATCGTCAGGAATCATGGGACCACTCGCCCTCGTGGCCGTTTTCGGATTGCTCGTCGGAGCCGGATCTGCCGAGGTCCGGAAGTTCGAGCGTCTGGCCGCCGACCACATCAAGGCGAGCCTGAAGGGCGCGGCGCCGGTGGTCACGGTCAAGAGCACGTTCAACGGGTACGTCGCGGGGCCCCTGGGCGACCTCGCCTCCGTCGCGATCCACGGCCACTCGTTCGGCACCGACGGGCTGCCCCTGTTCACCGAGCCCGGCCCGACGCGCGGGCGCATCCGAAACCTCGAATTGGCCCTGCGCGACTTTCGGCTCGGCAAACTCGATGTGGCCCGCATCCGCGCCGACATCCCCGAATGCCGATTCGATTACGACCTCGCCTTGCGGCGCAAGCAGATCCGCTTGACGCACAGCGGCGAGGGGACCGGCGAAGTCGAGGTCGCCGCCGCATCGCTGCAAGACTTCATCGTGCGGAAGTTCGGCGAGATCAAGCGGTGTACGGTAACGTTGAGCCGCGACCGCATTATCGTGGAAGGGTACGGCGAATTCATCATCGTCAAGACCGACTTCCGCGTCTCGGCCCGGCTGCGGATCGAGGAGGGTCGGCGCTTCTACCTGGACGAGGCGTTCATCAGTTTCGGCGACCGGTTTGCCGACGAGGCCAGCGCCAAGGTATTGCTCGACCTGCTCAACCCGGTGGTGGATTTGGACCGCGACCTAGGCTTGCACGGTGCGATTGATGTGCAGGGGCTTCGCTTGGAACACAACGTGCTGCGCGCTTGGGGGGCAGCCCGCATCCCCAAGCGCCCCGAGTGACCGCCGCCTGTTCGACGGGTGTGATATGATGGAGGCAAGCGCTCCGGAGACAAACCCATGGCGATCCAGATCGGACCCTTGACTCGACCCAACGGCCTGACCGTTTCGGACAATCCTGGCTTTTTGGACCCGACATGGAACTGGGCACCCATGGCGTACGCGAGCAATTACGCCCCGTTCTACTGGAACTCGCGGAACTACGACCCGTTTCCCAACGCGGTGTGGACGGCGGCCCACGCCAAGCTCGGAATCGAAGCATGGGCGCTGCAGGGGCTTGACTTCGCACAACGTCACTACGCCCCAACACACCAGTTGTTCATCGAAACTCAGCGTCCGTTGATGCTCAATCACCACATGATGTGGTACATCGCGGCGAAGCGCTGGTTGGCCGACAGCACGTGGAGAATGGTATGAAAGTCATAGTATTGGTTGCCTTGATCGCACTGATTGGATGCGGCGGCAACGGAACGCTTGGTGGAATCACGCCGATCAAACCGATCGAAACAAGGAAGCTCAACTTTCCTGAATTGGAGGGTGTTTTCCTTTACGGCGTGTCGAACGATGGTAGGACAATCGCTGGGTATGCATCAGATGGTACAACACGGCGTCCGATACTCATGCGGGACTTTGTGGAAGCTGATTTCACGGACAGCTTCGAGTTTGACGCGATATTGGCGTTGTCCCCGGAAGGAATACATGCCGTCGTCTACAAGATCGTCGAACACGGAGGTGGTCAGTATTCCGTCCGGAATTACCTTTGGCGTGTTGGTACATGGCTGGGTTATTTCATGTTCGACGGCCCGGTGAGCAATCTGCGGGTGGCGGACACGGGCACTGTGGAGGGGCAATGCTCCAGTTTTGTGGGTTTCAATTTCTTCACGTTTGCAACGCCGAATCGTCTTTACTTGTCGCCGGATCCACCGCCAGATCCGTTTGAAACGCCGATCCCAGTAGGCTACTCGGGTAAGTTCGTACAGGGTTTCAGCGCCAGCAAAAGGGCCGCGTTCGGCAGGGCCATGCGCTCAGACGGCAGCATGCGCCCCTGCATCTGGCTCCCGAACTCGGCCCCTAACGTCATCGCTGAGCCCCCGGAGAACGACCATGTCAACTGCGTCTGGGCCTCCGACGACGGCACCCGGGCCCTCGTGTACGTTCTTCAGGAGGAGCAGAGCCAAACCTATCTGTGGACCAAAGACCGGGGGTACATCTCCATGCCCGAACTCGCCGCGAAAGCGGGCGCAAGCGCTAAGGACCCCAAGTATTGGGGATTGATTTCGCGCTCGGCGAATGGGCGATACTTTGTTCTCACGCACAGCTTGCACCTTGACGAGCACTACTGGGTCCACGTCCCTTAGGCGTCGAGAGTCCTGCAGTGCAAGGGAACCGCGTGGCCCGGGCGAGCTAGAACTGCGTGTTGGCGCGCGGCTTGTCCATGCGGAACTGCTCGATCAGGTTCTTGGCCACGTCCACGTCGTGCCAACCCTTGACCTCGACGCTCTTCTCTTCGAGCACCTTGTAGACCTCGAAGAAGTGGATGATCTCCTTTTGCCGGTGGCGGCTGAGGTGCGAGAGGTTCTCCCAGTGGCTGAACCGAGGATCGCGCGCGGCCACGCATAGCAGCTTCTCGTCCCGCCCTTTCTCGTCGCTCATCTCCAACACGCCGATCGGCTTGGCCTCGACGATGCAACCCGGGAACGTGGGGTGGCTGAGAACGACCAGCGCATCCAGCGGGTCGCCGTCAATGTAGAGCGTGTCCGGGACGTAGCCGTAATCGAACGGGTAGTACAGCGGCGAGAACAGCACGCGGTCGAGCCGGATCGTGCCCGAGTCCAAGTCGTACTCGTACTTGTTCGTGGACCCCTTGGGACATTCGACGACGACGTTGATCAGGTGCGGCGGATTCTCGCCAAGCGAGACGTTGCGGAGGCCCATTGACGCCCATTGTACTTGCAGGAACCCGACCCCTCGGCGGCAAACGTACCAGAGTCATGAGCGAACGCCCCAAGCCCGGCACCATCGGCTGGCACGACCTCACCGTGCCCGACGCCCCCGCCCTCCGAGACTTCTACGCCTCCGTGATCGGCTGGACCCCCGAGCCCGTGGAGATGGACGGCTACGAGGACTTCAACATGGCGACCGACGACGGCGTCCCCGTGGCCGGCGTGTGCCACGCGGATGGCCCGAACGCCGACCTGCCCCCTTGCTGGCTGATG
>JACFNW010000019.1:12823-13271 GCA_019454665.1 Fimbriimonadaceae bacterium
ACGACCTCGACCGGGCGATGGTGGCGTGCACCGCAGCGGGTGGAACCATCGTCGGCGACGAGCGCGGTTCGCCCGAATACGGGCGCTTCTGCGTCATCCGCGACCCGGCGGGAGCCCACCTGGCGCTGTTTCAGGCTGCGGATTGAGGGGTAGTTCGGCTGGCGTTCGGAAAGAGCCCAGGACTAGCGGACCTCAGCCCAACCCAAGCCAAACTCTAGCCAAACCAGCCCGACCAGCCTAACCCGCCCCCGACCGACCAAAGTTCTTCCGCAGGATCAGGAAGTCGGCGACACTGACGAACCCATCCTTGTTCAGGTCGGCCATGGGGTTCCAGTTCCCTGCCCCGGGGGCCGAACCGAACGCCTGCCGCAGCGCTAGGAAGTCCACCACATTCACCGTGTTGTCGCCATTGACGTCGCCATTGTTGAGCAGCACGTTCTGCGCGCCC
>JACFNW010000020.1 GCA_019454665.1 Fimbriimonadaceae bacterium
GGTGCCAGGCGATGGGTCAGAAAGGCGGCGGCGTGGTGGGTCGCGCGCGCAAGGTGATGCACGGCAAGGCGTCACCCGTGCGGCACGATGGCAAGGGCGTCTTTGCGGGCGTTCGCAATCCGTTCTCGGCGATTCGTTACCACTCCCTGGTGGTTGATCGCGATCGAGTCCCGCCCGACTTCGACGTCACGGCGACTTCGGAGGACGACGGGGAGATCATGGGCCTTCGGCACCGGAGCCTGCCCATCGAGGGCGTGCAGTTCCACCCGGAATCGGTGTTGACCGAGGACGGGTTCCGCATCGTGCAGAACTTTGTGGATTCGACGCGTGTGGTCGCGCGGTAAGTGGCGGAGAGGGTGGGATTCGAACCCACGGAGGCTTTCACCTCACCGCATTTCGAGTGCGGCGCACTAGACCACTATGCGACCTCTCCGCGTCAAGCGACCCACATTATGGCCGAATCGGGCGCGTCAACACTTGGGCCTCTGCCAGCGGGAGCGGGCCCTTCAGTTCGTTGCGCATCGAGACGTAAACCCCTGGTTCCAGAGGGGCCAGGTCGGCGCGGATGCCCGCCACCGGCGCCACCATCGCCGTCGGGAACCTCGGCGCGATGCGGTTGGCCTCGGCCACGGCGTTGGGCCCCACGGTGAACACCACGATGTTCTGAGCGACCTCTTGCGCCGCGGCGTGAATGCCCATGGTCATGGGGCTCTCGACCAGCACGGTCGCGCCGAAGTGCGCCACGCTCGATCCCGCCCATCGCGTGAGTTGATCCCCGTCGAGACGGCTGAAGTCGGCTCGATCTCGCGTGAGCGCCCCGTAGGCGTTCGCCAGCCGGATCGCCATGGCCGAGGTGGACTCGCGGAAGTTGTCCACGACCTCGGGAATGGCGGTGGATGTGCTCGCGATTTGCATCTCGGGCGTGCAGACCGCCAGGGCAAAGGGATGGAAACCTCGGAAACGCTGAATCGCCTCGTCCAACCGCCGGTGGCCGCGTTCCAGGTCGTCTCGGTTGCCGGTGGCTAGGAACCGCTGAAGGCAAGCGTCGCTGTAGGCGAGATAGTCGGAGAGGAACCCGGCGTCGTTCCGCACCAGAACGTTGTGGGGCAGGATTTCGGCGTTTGCGACCTGGTCGTTGAGTGCGTCCAGGATCTGGGAACCCGCCGCCACGGCTTGTTCGAAGCCGAGTTGCCGCCCGGCCTCGATGAGCCGGGCGGCAACGAGCGCGTTGACGTCCAGATAACCGTCGCCTTTGTACTCGGGTGCGACCAGGGCCGCGGATTCCCGAAGCAGGTGCAAGACGCGCTGCACGTTGGGTTCGCGCAGGACGCGGGGATCGGAGATGTACGGCAGCATCTGCGGGTTGAGCGTGTGGTCGAGGTTGAGCTTGTGCAGGCCGACGTCCTGAAGGTCCCCCAGGACCTCGTTGAGTCTGGCTGGGCCGAAGCTCGAGCGCGGGCCGCGTCCCCGATAGCCTTCGAAACCGATCCGGGCGCTGGGCACCAAGCCGTCATGCATGAACCGCTTGAACAAGGTCTCGCATGCGGCGACCGCGAGTTGGCGGTGGTACGGATCGTCGAGCAGGACGCTGGTCCTTGCGAGCAGTGCTGCCATTTCGGCGTTGACGACGGCCAGTTTGTCGAGTTCGACGCGCTTCCAATCGTTGCGGGTGGCTTGTCTTCTGAATCCGCCGTCAACCCAATCAACGATCGGCGACCGCAGCGCCGGGTCGAGCGATGCGCTCAGCGCCTCTTGGTCGCCGGTCAGCAACAGGAACCGCCACGCTTGCACGGCCAGGGGTTGGTAGGCTGGGACGGGCCTTTCGGCGAGCCGGATGGGAAAGCCCCCGTAGATACCCGCCGCCCGGAACAACGCTTCGCGCACTTCGGCGGCGCTGGGCACCGTGGTCGCGTCTTGAAGCAGCTGACGGACGTCGTTGGCCGTCTGTTCTCGTTCGGCGGCGACTTCGAGGTCGCCGCGGCGCTTTCGCTCGATGTCGCGCCGAACCGCCTGGAGGTGGCCCCGGATGGAATTCGGGTCGAACGGCTGTTCGGGGAACTTGCGCCGAACCGAAGTGAACAGCGTCCCGTCGGGTTCGAGAACCCAAGCGTGGTATTCCCATTGCCAGCGGCTGACGGCCCGCGAGAGCGGATGGAGTGCGTTGGCCCAGTCGGGTCTTTCGTCAATGTCCACGCGCGCGCAGAGGTAATCGCGGTTGAGAAAGACGCGCAACTCGAGATCGTTGAACACGAACTGGTCGGCCAAGCGGGCGGATCGGCTCCACGCGGCGCCTACGACGACGAGGATGGGGCGATCCAAGCGTCTGGCTTCGGCGAACAGCTCCGCGTCCAGCTGCCTCCACTTGATCTTCTGGTGGCTCGCCATGCGCAGGTATGGGCTTGCGGACTGGGCGAGTTCGTTGGGCTCGGGCAACGGAATGAGGGGTCTGAGCGCGAGAATGATGAACGCGGTCGCCACGACGAACGCCAGCGCGGTGGACATCACGCTGAAGCGCAGGTGCTGGTGGACGAGCTTGCGGTGAGGCATGGGGGGGCTCGAAGGGCTCCACCGTACCCAAAACCGACCCGACACGTTTGCCCCTTGCGTTTCGTCTGTGGGGTACAGTCCCAATCAAATCTCTTTCAGCACATTTCGGAGCATGGCGCGCGCAGCAAGCGAACGGATTCGAATACTGCAAGTGGTGTCGAGCGCCGCAACCTCCGGCGCGGAACTCCACGTTCGCACTCTTTCCAAACACCTTCATCGCAGGGGCCACGATGTGTCCCTGGTTGGTCCGCCCCGGTCCGAGCCGTGTGTGTTGGAAATGCAGGGGATCCCGCTGGTCCAGACCTCGATGAAGGGCTTTGGCTGGGTCCGCAGCGCCCTCCTCGTGGCCCGGCTCGCGCGTCAGCGCAAGGCCGACGTGATCCACAGCCATCTGACGCGCGCGACGTATTTTGGGTACGTGGCGAGCTTGCTGACCGGGAAGCCTCTGGTCGCCTCGGTTCACGTGGCCACGCACGACCCCATCTACAAGCGCGCGGCGCGCCACCACAACCGGCTGGTGGCCGTGAGCAACTACGTGCGCGGCATGTTGCACGGGCGCGGCATCCCGGATCGTTTCATTGACACCGTGTACAACGGGACGGACTTCATCGAGTTGGATTGGTCGTGTCCGCGGGGCGTTCACGAGGAGTTCGGCATCCCCGAGGATCGGCAACTGATCGGCATGGTCGGACGCGTGTGCGAGGACAAGGGCCACGGGTTGATGATCCAGGCGTTTCCCGAGATGCTCAAGGCCGAACCGAACGCGCACTTGGTGTTCGTCGGTCGCGTCGAGCCATCGTTCCAAGGCGATATTGATGCTTTGGTCGCCCAACCCGAGATGCGGGATCGTGTTACGCTGACCGGCAATCGCAGCGACGTGTCGCGGCTGCTGGATGCGTTCCGGTTCACCGCCATGCCCTCTTCGATCGAGACGTTCGGGTTGGCCGCCATCGAGGCCATGGCGCGGAAACGGCCCGTTGTGGCCGCCCGTGTCGGCGGACTTCCCGAGATCGTGCGGCACCAGCAGACGGGGCTTCTCATTGATCGGAGTGCGGGCGAACTCGCCGAAGCCGCCAACTACCTCCTCCGCAACGAGGAAGAGCGCGAGTACATGGGCGAGATGGGGCGGCGAATGGTCGAAGAGAAGTTCACCGTCCACCAAATGGTCGAGCGCTTGGAAGCCGTGTACAGCCGGGCCATCGGCGGGGTCTGAATCCCCACGCCGCAACCGATTGGGCGGATCGGTTGTAAGATGACATGACCATGCCGAACCGCAAGCGGCTCCAGGGCATTTCGCCCACGGCCTTCATCGCCGACACCGACCGGGTGGCGTTGGACGCGCTCAAGCGCGTTCCCCTGTTGCCCCAGATCGTCCAGAAGTTCTACGACATGGGCATTGACCGGTGGATGTACTGCTGGAACATGAGCATGTCGGTCCGTTGTGGGCCGAACCAGTTCCACACGCTGTACGACATCATGCGCGAGTCGTGCCAGGTGCTCGACATGCCCGAGCCCGAGCTCTACATCACCAGCAACCCGTTCCCGAACGCGTTCGCCGGCGGGGTCGAGCGGCCCTATGTGACGCTGCGGTCGGGCATCGTGGACACGCTCACCGACGAGCAACTCTTCCACCTGATCGGGCACGAGCTCGGTCACATCAAGGCGGGGCACATGCTCTACAAGTCGGTGGCGAGCCTCCTCTTGCCGTTGCTGGAGCTGATCGGGCGGCGCACGTTTGGGCTCGGCGACGTGGCCAGCATCGGGCTCATCATGGCGATGGCCGAGTGGTCGCGGCAGGCCGAGATCACCGCCGATCGCGCCGGGCTCCTCGTCTCGCAGAATCTGAACACGTCCATAGACGCGAACCTCGCCTTGACCGCCGGCCCTTCGCGACTGCTTCACGAAATGAACCGCGAGGCGTTCATGGAGCAGGCGCGCGCCTATCAGGACGCGGGGCCGCTGGAACAGATCGGCAAGATGTTGATCTTCTTGATGCGTGGTTCGAGTTACACGCACCCCATGCCAGTGCACCGCACGCAGCAGTTGGAGCGTTGGGTGCTGAGCGGGGCGTACGACCGGATCCTCGCCGGCGACTACGCAAGGGTCCAAGAGCCGGCGGCAGTCTGAGCGTCGCCGCTAGTCGTCTGCGACCGCGCCGAAGGCATCCCTGCCGGCTGGCTTTCGGCGGATATCGGGTCGCGCCGGGGCGATCTGATAGGTTTCTCGGAAGAGGCCCTGCACCTGCTGATCCATGAGTTCCTTGGGCGGCTCGCCGACGACCTCGGACTTCTCGCCCCAGGGCAACAACACGGAAACGCGCCGGTTGCTCCAGTGGTAGGGATCGTCGGCCATGTAAAGTTTGTTGTCGCCGTAGCCCCGGACTTCGGTGATTTGGCCCTTGGCGACGCCGAGGGCTTCCAGGACTCGCTTCATGCTCGCGGCGCGGTCGGCGCTCAGGTCCATGTTGTCGTATCCCGGGCGATTCAGGGGGCGGGAGTCGGTGTGGCCCTCGATGACGATGGATCGTCCCGAGTCGTGGAGGAAAGGAGCGATGCGGCCGATGAGCTGTCGAGCCGCCGGCCGGATCTCCGCGCTGCCGATCTCGAAGAACGCGGCCCCGTTCTTCTCCAGGAACTCCATGCGGAGGCCTTCGTCGGTGGCTTTGAACTCGATGGATTCGATCAGGGCTGCGGCTTCGGGGCTGCCATCCAACGTTTTCATGGCGGAGGCCAGGCCGTCAATGAGTTGGTTCGCTTCCACCTCTTGGTTGGCCAGATTGTCTGAGCCGCCGCCGGACTTGCCGCTCTCTTCGAGACTGCTGGGGAAGCCGAGACCGAATGCCGCACCGGACTCGCTGGTGGATTTGATCGGACTGAACGGGTCGTTGAAGTAGTGGGCGATCGCCGCTCGCTGGTCCGCCGAGAGTCCCATGATCCACATGACCATGAAGAACGCCATCATGGCCGTGACGAAGTCGGCGTAAGCGACCTTCCACGACCCGCCGTGGTGCCCCGCGGCGACGATCTTCTTCTTCTTGACGATGATGGCTTGGCCTTCGCGCATGTCTACCGAGTGGATTATCGGCAGACCGGGCGGCCAAGCTCTACGTCATCGTCCGCCGCCGGTCGTTCCCGTTCCGCCTCGGGCGCGTGGCTGGGCCGTGGCGCCGAACGTCTGTTCGGGGAGCGTGACCGTGATGGACTGCGCGTACCAATACTTCTTATCGTTCGTGCGGTCCGAATACCAGTACTGGCCGATGTTCTGATCCTTGTCGAACTCGCCGACGAGGCGACCGATGCCGTGGCCATGCCACCGGAAGTACGTGAGGTCGCGCCCGAACCACTGGATGCCCCGCCACTTGCCTTCGAGGGTCATGGTGCCCGTCCCGAAGTAGACCTGCCGACCGAACCTCTCCAGCTCGCGTTTGATGTTCCCTTCGATTTTGGGCGCCGTGCCTTCGTAGCCGTTCAGCATCACCGTGCCTGAGAACCGGAAGACGATTTGGCCCTCGCCGTTGATGAGCTTGAAGCTGCCCAAGTTGGCCTGCATGTTCATCGTCTGGTAGGGCTTGTCGCTGAACTTCTTGAGTTCGGGGAATGCCGGTGTCGCCGCGGGCGTCGGGGTTTGGGCGGCGAGAACGCCGACGAGGCCGAGGCCGAGGGCGACGACGGGGACGAATCGGTGAAAAGTCATGGCGTGCGGCTCGCCCGGGATTGTACCGGAGCGCAATGGGTGGAACGTTCTGGCAGGCGTCGCGGGTTCCCGTCGAGGGCCGCGGGTATCTTGAGCCGATGGCAGGTTGGAGATGCGCGGGAATCGCCGCGCTCACGATGGTCGCGGCGCTCGGGGTCGCCGACACGGTATGGCTGGAGAACGGCGACCGGCTGACGGGCAAGGTGCTGACCCTTGCGGCGGGAAGACTCTCGTTTCAGATCGAGGCGGTGGGCACCGTGGCGATCCCGGTGGGCAAGATCGCTCGGCTTGAGACCACCGAGGCCGTCGCGCTGGTGTTGCGGGATCGGTCCGTGAGTGTTCGGCTGACCAGCGACGGGGATCGAATCGGGTTTGTCGAGGGTGGCGCGTTTGTCTCGCTGTCCTTGGGCGACGTGGTCGCGATCAACCCTCCGAAGCCGACGACGCGGTGGGAGGGCTCGACCAGCGCCGGACTGACCGTGATCAATGCCGCGAGCAACTCGGTGGTTTACAACGTGGCCGCCGAGGTGGCGTACAAGAACGCGATCGAGCGGAAGGTGCTGACGGGCTCGTACCTCTATGGCCGGCAGAACGGCTCGGATGGGAGCCCCTACCGGACCCATCAGGACACGTGGCGGCTGTCCGGGCAGTACGAACGGTCGCTGACGGGGCGCTACTACGGGTTCGGCGGGTTCAGGCTGGAGGGCGACCAGGTGAACGCGCTCAAGCAACGCACCATCCTCGGCGGGGGGATGGGCTACTACTGGGTGCGGCGCCCCGGCCACGAGTTTTCAGCGGAGACGGGCTTCAACTACGTTTCGGAAGCCTATGGCGGCGGGTCGGCGGGGAACAGCCGCATCACCGGGCAACTGTCCACCCGCTTCCTGAGGAACCTGGGATCGGGTATCGAGCTGCGCCACTCGGCAGATTACTATCCCAGCCTGAGCCACATGGACGACTACCTGCTTTCGAGCCAGCTGGCCCTGCGCAGCAAAATGGCGAACGGGATGTTCGTGGACTTCCGCGTGGTGATGGACTACGATTCGACGCCGGCGGCAAACGCGACGCGCCTCGCCTACCGCTACGTGGTGGGGTTGGGCACGCGGTTCTAAGCGGACAGCGCTTCGGTGCGCAAGCGGGCTTCGTCGCGCCAGCGCTTGAGCGTTCGCGGGTCGAACGGCAGGTCCAGGATGCGGTCCAAGCAGCCGGGCATGACGGCGGTCATGGCGCTCAATCGGGCTTCCAGCGCGGGGCGTCGGACCCCGAATCGCTCGGCAAAGGCGAGGAAGTGCTCGCGGGCCAGATTGGCGTCCCGCCCGTCCATCGCGAGCGCCATGCGTGCTTCGTGCGGTGGGTAGAGCAGGGTCGAGACGACGTCGTACACGGGCGAAGGCTCGACGAGGCCCGTCTTGGGCGACACCAGCACGCTGAAGTTCTTGGCGTGCAGGTCGGTGTTTCCGACCAGATAGGCGAACGCGGCCTGAGCGACGACCTCCAAGGCTGCGGCCATGGGCGAGGCGCAGACCCGCTGGAACGCCTCGACCACCTCGCGCAGGCTGACGTCGTACTTCTCCGTGGGGTGGAGGCCGCGGAGCTGACAGGCGTCCTCTTGATGGATGCGGAGGCCGCGCGGCCCACGGTCGAAGCGGATGACCAGGAGGGCCGACTCGCCCGAGGCGTCGCGGAGGACGCAGTTCTTGGCCGTCCTGAACCCGGCGCGCTTGGCGAGGTCCATGAAGAAGGCCTCGTTTTCTGCTAGGTGGGGGGTCTCGGGAGATCCGAACTTGAGGATGGCGGGGGAGCCGCCGAATCCGTAGGGGACCTTGCCCACGGTCTGGGGATCGGTGCCGATCCGCAGGTTGGTCAGCTTCGCGTGGACTCCGGCGATGTTCTGGGTCGCATGTTCTTTGGCTTGCCGGATTTGCTCCCTCAAGTTGTGGAAGAGGAAGCGATCGGGGAGTTCGAGCTTGGTTTCCTTGGCGGGCGAGGCGTCTTCCGCTTGCGCCCAAACGTCGCCCGTGGACGAGCCACCCATTGCCGCGAGCCAGCCGAACGCGTCGTCGGGGCGGATTCCGAGCGACTCGGCGAGGCGCTGTTGGCGCGGCCCCTCGGGCAAGAGGTTGGCGAAGAAGGGGTGGATGGGACCGTGCTCGACCCGATCCGGGTGCGGGGGGTGAGCGAATCCGATGCCTTCTCGCGGGCCGGGTTGCTTGGCCAGGAAGGACTTCGAGTACTGGTATGCGGTGCCGATGGCAGTCCAATCGAGCGTGGCGATCTGCGTGCGGCCCCGCATCACGCGAAGGGAGGACGGCAGCGCGCTCACGAGGGGCTCGCCTCTCGGGGTTGAACGGTGAGCGCCAGGCCCAGCACGTCGAGGACGGCGACCACCTTCTCCAGGCGGACGGTGGGTTTGCTTCGCTCGAACTCGACGACGAAGCGCTTGCCGCATCCTGCCAGCAATCCGACCTCCGTCTGGGAGAGTCCGAGGGCTTTTCTTCGGGTCCTAGCCGCAGAGGCCAGGCTGCTGATCGCCGATTCGTGCGCGTTCGGGAACTTTTCGTCCATGTCCTTTGAGTGAGACGTCGGTTCTGTGGCAAATGGTTACCGATCGGTGTGCTTTCGGGCTCCCCCGGCCCCTCCCTCAGACACGAACATTCCGAGGGAGGGGAGCGCAGACAGAAGACACGAACAATCCGAGGGAGGGGAGCGCAGGCAGAGACACAAACATTCCGAGGGAGGGGAGTTGCGGGAAACGGTAGACCAAGTTCTAGGTTTTTGCGCTAGAATGGTCGAGTTCATGGCTCAGGACAAAATCGTCGTCGTTGGCGCGCGCGAGCACAACCTCAAGAACATCACCGTCGAGATCCCCCGCGACCGACTGGTCGTCATCACCGGCCTCTCGGGGAGCGGGAAGTCGTCGTTGGCGTTCGACACCATCTACGCCGAGGGGCAGCGGCGGTACGTCGAGTCGCTCAGCGCCTACGCCCGCCAGTTCCTGGGCCAGATGGACAAGCCCGACGTGGACCACATCGAGGGCCTCTCGCCAGCCGTGAGCATTGACCAGAAGAGCGCCAGCCGCAACCCGCGCTCGACCGTGGGCACGGTCACCGAGATATACGACTATCTGCGGCTCATCTTCGCCCGCGTGGGCACGCCGCATTGCCCCAACGACGGCACGCCCATCGAGCGGCAGTCCATTGACCAAGTGCTCGACGTGGTCAAGGCGTTGCCCGAAGGGACGAAGCTCCAGGTGCTCGCCCCCGTGGTGCAAGGCCGCAAGGGCGAGTACAAGCAGGTGCTGCAGGAGGTCAACAAGGCGGGCTTTGTGCGCGTCCGCGTGGACGGCGTGATGTACGAGGTGACCGACGACATCCCGATGGACCGCTACAAAGCGCACACGATCGAGGTGGTGGTGGACCGTTTGGTGATGCGGGAAGGCGTCGAGCGGCGCGCCGCCGACTCGATCGAGACCGCGCTCAAGATGGGCAAGGGACTTGTGACGCTCAACATCCAGCGTCCTGAGGACGGCGAGGCTATAGACCAGCTCTACAGCGAGCATCTGGCCTGCCCGGTCTGCGACTTCAGCATGCCCGAACTGGAGCCGCGCCTGTTCAGCTTCAACTCGCCGTTCGGTGCGTGCCCGGATTGCACGGGCCTGGGCACCAAGACGGAGTTCGACCCGGACCTCGTCTGTCCCGACCCGCGGAAGCCGTTGCGGGGTGGCGCCATTCTGCCGTTCGTCTACAAGTCGGGCGACGTCAAGGAGTGGTGGCCCGAGGTGCTCGATGCCGTGGGCCGCGCCTGCGGGTTTGACGCGAGTCTGCCGGTCGCCGAGATTCCGGCGGAAGGGCTCAAGGCCGTCTGGTTCGGGCTCAAGGAGCCGGTGACCGTCAAGGTCCGCTACGCGCGGAGCGAGCGCACGTTCCAGACCCAGTGGGATGGCGTCCTCTCCGCGCTCCGCAAGCGTTACGACTCCACCCAGAGCGAATGGGTGAAGAAGGACCTCGAGCAGTACATGAGCACCAAGCCGTGCCCGACGTGCGGCGGCAAGCGACTGAAGCCGGAGGCGCTGGGCGTCAAGCTGGGCGGCAGATCCATCAGCGACATCACAGTGCTTGCCGTGGACGAGGCGCTTCAGTTTTTCACCGAGCTAGGCCGCCAGTTGGACGCTCGCAAGCTCGCCATTGGCGAACGAGCGGTCAAGGAGATCGTGGAGCGGCTTCGGTTCTTGGCCGACGTGGGGCTGACCTACCTGACACTCGACCGGACCGCGCGCACTTTGGCGGGCGGCGAGGCGCAACGCATCCGGCTGGCGACGCAAATCGGCAGCGGATTGATGGGTTGCCTCTACGTCCTCGACGAGCCTTCGATCGGGCTGCACCAACGCGACAACCGCAAGCTCATCGAGACGCTCGTCCGGCTCCGCGACCTTGGCAACACGGTGATCGTGGTCGAGCACGACGAGGAGACGATGATGGCTGCCGACTGGCTGATTGACCTTGGCCCGGGTGCCGGGGAACATGGTGGTCGGATCGTCAACCAAGGGCCGCTCGACGAGTTCCTGAAGAGCGACGTGGGCACCGCGAGGTACCTCAACGGGCTGGACGCGATCCCGGTGCCATCGCAACGGCGGCAGCCCAAAACCCCGTGCCCGGTTGGAGGGACACACTCCGTTGTGTCCACGCCCTAGTCCAGGACTTGTTCCAGGCCCACAGTCAGCCCCTTCGTCTGAAGCACGGTGCGGATGGCGGCGTTCACGCCTTCGACGAACGAACTCCGGCTCAGGGAGTCGTGTCGGATGGTGAGGGTTTCGCCTTCGCCGCCGAACATCACGATCTGGTGGGCGAGCATGCCCTTGAGGCGGACGCTGTGAATCTGAACGTCTTGGTGGAGCGCTCCGCGGGCGCCTTCGACCTTGATCAGCGGCGCGTAGTTCTCGGTGGGGCGCCGTCGGCGCGCGTTCGCCACCATGTCGGCGGTGCGGAGGGCGGTACCGGAGGGGGAGTCGGCTTTGCCGTCGTGGTGCATCTCGACGATTTCGCAATCGGGCAGGTAGCGGGCCGCCATCTCGGCGAAGCGCATCATGAGCACGGCGCCGATCGCGAAGTTGGGCACGACCATGGCGGGCACGCCGACCTCCTCGCTCAGGGCGCGGATCTCCTTGAGGTCGTCCGAGAGCATGCCGCTCGTCCCGATGATGGGGGCGACCCCGCGCCGAAGGGCTGAAACCGCATGCTGAGGCGCGGCGGAGGGATGCGTGAAATCCACGAGCACATCGCAGGGCACCTCGTCCAACGCCTCCCCGAGCTTGGGCCGGATCGGGATGTCCGGAACGTGGCTGCCGATCAGGTCGAGCAGGCTCTGGCCGCTGTGTTCGCGGTCAATGGCCAGCACCAACTCCATATCGGGCTGCTTGTGAATGCCCTGGGCGACGGTCTGTCCCATGCGGCCGGCGGCCCCGGCCAATCCCACGCGAATCTTGGTCTTGCTCATGACTTGGTTGGTGCCGGCTTGCGCTCCAGCCGGTAGGTCTTGGTCTCGACGAGGAGCGGCAGGCCCTTCGCGTCGGCGTAGGTGGTCGCGTCGTCGGTGACGATTTGGTGCGCTCGGTACGTTTGCCCGCCAACATTGATCTCCTTCAGGCCGACGTACTTGGTCTCCCCGATTTTCCACTCCAGCGTGTTCAGATCGAACCGGTATTTCTTGAACGAGGTGCCGGGTCGAGGCTGGTCGCGCAGGAACCAGAACTCGGAGGGGTCCTCCAGGGGGGCGTCCTTGGGCGCCTCGATGTCCTTTGACTCGTTGGACCCGTTCTGGTCCAGCACGGCGCTGGCCCCGGTGGCCGTGATCGTGACCATCACCGAGGTCCGAGAGCGGTTTGGCGTTGCGACGACTTCCTGGAACTTGGTCTTCGGGCGGCCGGTCTTGTCGTAGGTCGAGACTTGGCGCACGACGACCTTTCGGCTTCCGTTGTCCAACTCCATGCGGAGTGTCACTTGCTTGCCGCCGTCTTGGGTGATGCGGTGACCGATCGTGGCTGTGCCGACCGGCTTGCCTTCGGACAGCACGCGCATTTCGACTTGCGCCAAGCCGATGGCTGCCAGACACCACAGACCGATGCAGGCGAGGCGTTTCATGGTCCGACTTCGACGAGGCGATCGGCGGGTTCGGCGTTCTGGCTCTCGCAGCCCGTTTCCGAGATGTTCACGATGTTCTCGATCCGGACGCCGAACTTGCCGGGAAGGTAGATGCCGGGCTCGACGCTGAAGCAGTGGCCCGGCTCGAGCAGGACCTCGCTGCCGCCGATGATGTACGGCTCCTCGTGGCCCTTCATGCCGATGCCGTGCCCCGTGCGGTGGATGAAGTAGTCCCCGTAGCCGGCGTCTACGATCACCTGGCGCGCGGCGGCATCCACATCGCCGCAGGCGACGCCCGGCGCGGCCTTTTGTCGCGCCGCGTGGTGCGCCCGAAGGACGATGTCGTACACGTTGTGGGCCTCTTCCGACGCCTTGCCGCAGGCCACGGTGCGCGTGATGTCGCTTTGGTAGCCCTCGACGTCGCAACCGAAGTCCATGATCACGACGTCGCCTTCGCGGATCGGGACGTTGTCGGACTTGTGATGGGGTTCGGCTGCGAAGGCGCCCGTGGCGACGATGGCGAAGGTGGGGCGGCCGCCGCGCGCCTGCATTTCGGCGCGCAGAGCCGCTTCGACCTGCATCTCGGTCGCCCCGGCGCGGAGCGCCTGCAGGGCGGGTTCGAAGCTTTCGTCGGCGATTTTCGCCGCTCGGCGCATCAGGGCGAGTTCGTCTGCGTCCTTGTTGCGCATCAGGTTGGCCAGAATCGGCCCGCCGAGTTTGAAGAGGGCTTCGGTGAGCACGCCTTGCATTGCGAGCAGCGTGTGGGCTTGCATGTCGTCGTCCACGGCCAGAATGGAGGTGCGGAAGCCCCAGTCTTGGCTC
>JACFNW010000021.1:0-6665 GCA_019454665.1 Fimbriimonadaceae bacterium
GAGCGATGGACTTTCGAAGGACGCGCAGAGATTCATCGCCATCCCACGAGGTCAACCGGAGCGTGACCTTCTTAGGCTCTTGGGCAGGCGCAGAGCACGCAACGAAGCAGAAGACAGTCAGCAAGAGCCAGCGCCAGGGCATCGGGCTCCGAATTCGTCGCCCCTGATCGGATTCCTTCTAGAACTTGGCTTGAACCTGAACGGTGATGGCGTCGCGGTGCGGGAGGCTCCGGAATTGGCGGCGCACCAAACTGGCTTGCACCCGCGCCTTGTCGTCGAAGTGGTAGATGGCGCCCAACGTCCACTGCGTCTCGTTGCCATCGGACAGGCTGGCCAGTTCGCTGTTCATTCGGTCGAAGCGGCCGGCGACCTCCCAGCGGGACCCGACCCGCCACCGAGCCGACCCATAACCTGAGAACGATCGCGCGTCCCCATCGAACCCGCTGGCGAGTTCGGAGGTGAGCGTCAAGGGTCCCCGACGGTAAGCCAATTCGCCTCCCAAACGCTCCCGACGCCTATCGGACAAACCTCCAGACATCGCGGCGAGGCCGACGTGGAGCCCGGGCACCGACGACGGCCGATAGACCGCGCGACCGCCGACGATTTTGCCGGTGTCGGTCTCCCGAGCGTTCATCGTCTCTCCAACGCCGTTCAGCACCGCGCCGGTGAACGTCCAGTCTCCCATCGCCTTGTGCACCTGCAGACCCAACTCTCGCGCATCGCCGAACCTGAGGATGGTGTTCAACATCGAACGCTCGGTCTGCTCGAGGTCGTCGGTGGGCTGCAGACCCTCCTTGCTGAACGGGACCTTCTTCTGGCCGACCTCGATGGTCCACCCGCCGCCCGGACGGAAGGCGACGAACGCGTCTTGAAGCATGCGAGAGCGTTGGTCCACGTCCACGTCCGTCACGACGCCACCCACTCGGGTCGTCGCCAAGCGCGTGGACTTGGCCGGATCGAACATCAGCACCCAGTCCAGATCCCGGCCTATCTTCCCGCCGAGTTTGATCTCCATCCGACGGGTCAGGAAGCCTGCCGCAAGGCCAGTCCCAGCCTCGAAGCGGGTTTGCGCCAAAAGAGACACCGCGATCGGAGACGCCGCAACGGGTTTGGCCGCGAGCGCCGCCTCGAGAGCCTTGAGCCGCGCATCGAAACGCTCCTGCATGGCGGCTTGCTCCCGGCGCAACGCCTCGATCTCGCGCAGAAGAGCCTCTCGGGATTGCTCTTGAGCGTGCGGGGCACACGCAACCACCAGCGCCAGCGAAACCATTCCAGAACGAACGCGCCGAACCATCGTTGGCAAGGATAGCCGATTTCTTAACGGATTCTTAACCTTAGCGACTGCGCTCCGGGCCGCCCGCTGGTGCCTAGGTACACTCGGACACCAATGGCCACTCTGGATGGCGATCTCGTCCGACACGCGCTTGAGACCGCGCGCCTGCATGGGTTCGCCTCGGTGCGCCTCGAGGTCGGGGACCACAAGTTCGTCGCCGAGTGCGGCCCCATGCCCCACGCCGACGATCAGGCGCCGGCGGTCCTCGCCGAAAGCGAGGGCGACGTGGTGTTGGACACCGTCATCGAGGCACCGTGCGTCGGCTACTTCCGCCCCGCCAGTCCGCCACTGTCCGTTGGGGATAAGGTGAGCACGGGCGACCCTCTGGGTTCCGTGATCGCTCTCGGGCTTGCGACGGACGTGCCCTCTCCCGTGGACGGTGTGATCGCCAGCGTCAACGTCGAACCCGATCAGCCCGTGGAATTCGGCCAGAACCTGATGACGGTGACGCGGGCATGAGGCAACGCGGCCACACCCTTGTCGGCACGCTTGCCGTCATCGCCATCCTCGGCATCCTCATCGGCGGTTACTATATGGGCGGCTTCGGTGCCAAGAACAGCAAGGATGGCGAGCCCAAGACGGTCGTCGGGCAGGTCAAGCGCCAGGCCGACAAGACCGTCGTCCAGAGCAATTTGCGCCAAATCCGCACCGCCATCGAGATGCACCGGCAGATGAACGACGACGCCTACCCGCAGGCGCTCGACGAACTCCGGCTGCCCAAGGAGATCACGACCGACCCCAACACCGATCAGCCCTTCGCCTACGACCCAGCCACGGGTGCCGTGTGGTCCACGGTACAAGGCTACGAGGAACTTTGATGCTCAAGAAAGTCCTGATCGCCAACCGAGGCGAGATCGCCTGCCGCGTCATCCGAGCATGTCGCGAACTCGGCATCGCCACCGTGGCCGTGCATTCCCGGGCCGACAAGGACAGCCTTCACGTATCGCTCGCCGACCAGGCGATTTGCATCGGTGCCGGTTCCAACACGGACAGCTATCTCAACATGGCCAACGTGTTGATGGCCTGCGAAATCTCGGGCGCCGATGCCGTTCACCCCGGCTACGGGTACTTCAGCGAGCGAGCCCGCTTCGCCGAAGCGCTCGAAGCCATCGGGGTCAAGTTCATCGGCCCCCCCTCGACGGCCATCAAGGCGATGGGCGACAAAGCGCTCGCCAAGCAAGCGGCCATCGAATCCGGCTGCCCCGTGGTTCCGGGCTCCGAGGGAGCGGTTCCCGACGAGACGGCCGCCGCCGCCATTGCCGAAGAGATCGGCTACCCCATCTTGCTCAAGGCGGTGGCTGGTGGTGGCGGGCGAGGCATTCGCCGCGTGGGGAACCCGTCCGAGCTCGCCAACGCATGGCGAACGGCCCAGGCCGAGGCTCAGGCCAGCTTTGGCAACAGCGAGATCATCGTCGAGAAGTTCGTCGAGGAGCCGCGCCACGTCGAGATCCAGATCATTGCCGACCAACACGGAAACACGGTGTATCTGGGCGAACGCGAATGCTCGGTTCAGAACCCGCGCCACCAGAAGATCGTCGAAGAGGCCCCGTTCGATCGGTTGCCCGAAGAGGTGCGCCGGAAGATGGGCGAAGCCGCCGTCCGAGTCTCGCAAAAAGTCGGCTACGTCAACGCCGGCACGGTCGAATTCCTCGTGGACTCGAACTTCGACTTCTACTTCCTTGAGATGAATACGCGGCTCCAGGTCGAGCACCCCGTGACCGAGGAAGTCGTCGGGCTGGACTTGGTGCACCTGATGCTCCGGATCGCAGCGGGCGAGCCGCTTCCCTTCGGCCAAAGCGACATCACACTCAAGGGCCACTCGATCGAGGCGCGCATCACGGCGCAGGACCCGGATCGCGACTTCGCTCCCAGCACCGGCCCCATCACGCTGTGGCAGGCCCCGTGCGGCCGAGGGGTCCGCATGGAAACGTTCGTCTATTCCGGCCTCTCGATCACGCCGTTCTACGACCCCCTTCTGGCCAAGCTCATCGTGACCGCGGGCACGCGCGCCGAGGCCGTGCGGAAGTTGCAGGTCGCTCTGGACGAGTTCGAGGTTGGAGGCATCGCCACCAACATCCCCTTCCTCCGTCGGCTCGTCGCGCACCCCGATTACGTCTCCGGCGAGGTCACCACCCAGTTCGTCAAGCGGTTTCTGGAGGAAGCCCCCGTTTGAAGGCCAAGTCGCGCCGACAAGCTCGCGAGGCCATTCTTCGTGCCCTGTACGAGATAGACCTTGGACACACGGTCCCTCTGACCGCGATCAAACAGGCCATCTGGCCCTTCGACCTGACGCCCGAGCACCGCGAGTGGGCCGTGGACGTCGTCGAAGGCATTTACAACTCGCACGAACGGATCCAGGACTTGGTGGAGTCGGTACTGGAGCGCTACAACTTTGAGCGTTTGGCCGCCGTGGACCGGAATGTGTTGCGCATGGCCGTCTACGAGTTGCTCTACTGCGACGACATCCCGCCGCTCGTGTCCATCAGCGAGGCCGTCGCGATCGCCAAGAAGTACAGCACCGCCGAGAGCGGACGGTTTGTGAACGGCGTGTTGGCCAAGGTGCTCCCCCGAACACCCAAGCGGGACTGGACCGCTCCAGCGAACGACGCCCCCTACGAAGAGGCGTCGCCTGAGCCGGAACCCGAGCCGACCATCGAAGAGGTTGCCGAAGGCTCGCCCGAAGAAGCCGAACTCAAGCGTGTCGGCGCGTGGAGAATCCGAACCGAATGAACGCACAAATCCTCGATGGCAAGGCCCTCTCGCGCATCGTGCGCTACCGCGTGAAGGAACGCGTCGCAGTTCTGGCGGCCAAAGGGGTGCAGCCTCGGCTGGACGTGCTGGTCGCCGCCCAAGACCCCGCGAGTTTGGCGTACGTTCGGATGAAGCGGAAGTGGTGCGAGGGAGCCGGCATGCTCAGCGGCGTGTACGAGGTCAACGAAGCCACGACTCAGGAGGAGCTGATCGCCAAGATTCGCGAACTCAATGCCGACCCCGCCGTTCATTCGGTGTTGCTCCAGCATCCGCTCCCCAAGCACTTGGACGAGAACGAAGCGTTGCTGGCGCTCGGGCCGGACAAGGACGCGGACGGCATCACGCCCCAATCGTTGGGACGGCTCTTCGCCGATCTCCCCGGCTTTCGGTGCGCCACGCCGCTCGGCATCATGACGCTGCTCGCCCATTACGGCATCGAGATCGAGGGCAAGCGCGCGGTCGTCGTCGGCCGCAGCGTGATCCTGGGCAAACCGGCCGCGCACATGCTGCTGCAGAAGAACGCGACGGTCACGATCGCTCACAGCAAGACCCGCGATTTGCCCGCACTGTGCCGAGAGGCCGACATCTTGGTCGCGGCGGTCGGTCGCGCGGAACTGGTGAGAGGCGATTGGATCAAGCCCGGTGCCGTGGTCGTGGATGCGGGATACAACAAGGTCGAGGGCCGTAGCGGCGATGTGGGCGACGTATGCTTCGAGGAAGCCGCCGAAGTTGCGTCGTGGATCACGCCGGTGCCCGGAGGCGTCGGTCCGATGACCGTGGCGAGCCTGATGAGCAATGCCGTGGATGCCGCGGAACGGACCGTCGCCTAAAAGCGTCTTCTTTGTTCAAGGCATGGACTGGCCCGAACTTCGAATCCGTTTCGACCGCAGCGGACGCGGCGTGGGTTCCTGCGGGTTCATGGGTCTGGCAGCGCTTGCTTTGGCGCCCTCGGCCGCGGCTCCCGACCGGGATGCGTTCGTCCTCCACCAGCCCACGATTCCCGTCGAGACGGCTCTTGAGCACGCCACTCCCGACATCCTTCCCGGCCTGCGGCTTGCGATCTCGGAGTACGAGCGCGCCGGCGGCAAGTACGTCCTCGGCCCGAACGACTGCTCCACGTTTGTGTGCGATTACTTCGAGGGCTTGGGCGTGAAGCCGCGCTGGCGCATGGGCACCCGGGACATGGTGAGCCGAACCTACACGCGCCGCGCCGGGTTGGAGTGGGCGGACAACGCCCAGAACGGAGTCGCCTTCGCTTACCGCTACTCCAGCCCCGAGGGCAAGGAAGAGGGCCACTGCGGCATCATGCTGGTTCTAGGCGGCCGGGAGTTCATGATGCACAACTCGGGGAGCGCGGGCGGGCTGGTGGTCGAGAGCCGCGACGCGTTCTTGAAGCGGCAGGCCGAGCTCGGCGTGGACCTGAAGGGCATCCGCTACCTGACCCTTCCCTAGGCCGAACGAAGCGGGGCGGTACAATCCTCCTTCCCGCTAGCACCCCCATGGACCAGGCGCACATCCGCAACTTCTGCATCATCGCGCACATTGACCACGGCAAGAGCACCTTGGCCGACCGGTTGATCGAGCGGTGCGGCGCCATCCGTGGCCAGGCTCAAGAGCAGATGCTCGACAGCATGGACCTCGAGCGCGAGCGAGGCATCACGATCAAGATGGCCGCCGTTCGCTTGCTCTATCGAGCCCAGAACGGCGAGACCTACCAACTCAACCTCATTGATACGCCCGGCCACGTGGACTTCACCTACGAAGTCTCGCGGGCGCTGGCCGCTTGCGAAGGCGCGTTGCTCGTCGTGGACGCGAGCCAAGGCGTGGAAGCCCAGACCATCGCGAACGCCTCGATGGCGATGAACCAGAACTTGGAGATCATTCCGGTGATCAACAAGATCGACTTGCCGCACGCCGACATCGAGCGGGCCCGCGAGGAAATCGAAAGCGCCGTCGTCATTGACGCCTCCGACGCGATTCCCTGTTCGGCCAAGTCGGGTATCGGGATCGACGACATTTTGGAAGCTGTGGTCCACCGGGTGCCTCCCCCTCGAGGGAACCCCGCAGCGGCCCCGCGTGCCCTGATCTACGACTCGCACTTCGACGCCTATCAGGGTGCCGTCGCCTATATTCGCGTCGTAGATGGCTCGTTCACCAAGGGCGACCGCATCCTAATGATGTCGACGGGATCCAAGTTCGATCTCGATTCGACAGGGCACTTCGGACCGGGTCTCACGGTCAACGAAGGGTTGTCTTGCGGCGAAGTCGGCTTCGTCACCGCCGCCATGAAGTCTATCGGCGACGCGCGGGTGGGCGACACGATCACGCATGCCGCCCATCCCGCTACCGTCCCGCTACCCGGCTACCGCGAAGCGCTCAGCATGGTGTTTTGCGGGATGTATCCCTCGGATGGCGAGCATTACCAAGATTTGAGAGACGCGATCGAGAAGCTCAAGTTGAACGACGCCGCATTGCACTACACGCCCGAGACCTCGGCGGCGCTGGGTTTCGGTTTTCGGTGCGGATTCTTGGGGCTCTTGCATATGGAGATTGCAAGGGAGAGGCTTGAGCGAGAGTTCGG
>JACFNW010000021.1:6675-13184 GCA_019454665.1 Fimbriimonadaceae bacterium
GATCTGATCCTCACCGCCCCGAGCGTGGACTATCTGATCACGCGGACCAACGGCGAATCGGAACACATTTCGAATCCCACCGACTTTCCTGCGCCGCACGAGTTGGCCGCTGTTCAAGAACCGATCGTCAAAGCCACCATCATGGTGCCCGTCGAGTACGTCGGACCCGTGATGACTCTCTGCCAAGAGCGGCGCGGCGTGTATGTCAAGACCGAGTATCCGACACCCCAACGTGTCATCCTCTATTACACGCTACCCCTGGGAGAAATCCTGCTGGACTTCTTCGACAAACTGAAGTCCGCGACGCGCGGCTACGCGTCGTTCGACTACGAGTTGGCGGGCTATCAGCCGTCCGAACTGGTGAAGGTGGACATCCTGCTCAACGGCGACCCGGTGGACGCGTTGTCGTTCATCGTGCACAAGTCGTTTTCGTACCAGAGGGGCAAGGCGATGGTGGAGCAATTGCGCAAAGTCGTCCCGCGCCAACAGTACGAAGTGCGCGTCCAGGCGGCCATCGGCGCCAAGGTCATCGCTGCCGACTCGATCAAGCCGTTCCGTAAGAACGTCATCGCCAAGTGCTACGGCGGCGACATCACGCGGAAGCGCAAGCTGCTTGAAAAGCAGAAGGAAGGCAAGAAGCGGATGAAGCAGATCGGCTCGATCGAGTTGCCCCAAGAGGCCTTCCTCAGTGTGCTGAAAGTGGCCGAATAGCCTCATCTGGAGTGTCCATCTCGTCGTTGGTGGTCATGGCGGAGCATGACCCTCCAGGTCAATTCGCCAGCGTTCGCAACAATGCCGAGCCTGATGGATTGCGTGACACGCCGACCGGCTGCGCTCCCAGCCCACCATCGGGACGCAACGTGGTCAACCACATGCCGCCCGGCGTGTGGACTCGTGCCAGCACACAGGTTTCGCGATAGGTTCGCACGTCTACGCGCACCATCACCCGCTCCACGTGATACTTCTGCTCCAATCGGGCTAACAGGTCTTCGGAAATCGCCGAGTCTCCCGATACAGCCAGCCAACGATGCCATTGGTGAGCCCACGGCAGCCGGTTCCAGAAGTCGCCAACAAACTCATAGCCGGCTTCTCGCCAAAAAGAACACGGCTCCACTTCACCCTCCGACAAACAAACAAGGGTCCGTTGGGAAGGATCGAAGTCCTCGCGCCACCACGAAGCAAGAAGGGGCCCAGAGCCCGCCATGGGAAGGTCTTCGAACCGGCGGAGGGGATCGTCCTTCTGCCACTCGTGCCACCTGTCATTGGGCAAGGAGGGTTCAACGCTAATGGACCAAGCGTTTGTGGCACCCCCGAACACGACCTCTAGACGGTACTCACCCGGGGTCAAGTTGGCCCAAATCTCGCCGACCTCGATCGGCTCGAACGCCTCGCCGCGAACGTCGGTCCATACGCCCGAGGCCACGGTTCCCGACAAGCCGCGTATCCGCCATTCCAACGTGGAGGTTCGGGTGCGCTCCAAGCTGGCGCCGATCTTCCAGAACACCGGTCCCTCCTCGAACGCAAATGGATCCAGATACCCCACCCGATTGCCGCCCCGCACCCAAGGTGGCCGCCGGGTAGGAATGATGAAGAGGCAGTCACCGGAATTCCAGGACCGCATCTCCTCTGGAGAAAAGCGCGGCTGGAGCTGATCGTCCACTACGCCAGCCGTTGAGATCGGCGTGTCTCGCCAACCGGTAACGACATACCCCGCGTAGTCTTGGCGCGAGCGTACAGCCTCATGAACGAGCTTCCGCATGAACAGCGCCTTCGTGCGGGTACTCTCCATGAGCCGATCGTGCTGCTCGTCCGGGCGGGCAAACCGTGTGACCGGCAGAAACCTCGGCAAGTCGTGCTGCCAACGCACGCCTTGATCGTTCAATTCTGGGTCGGTGCTTGCCCAATAGGGTATGGTTTCGGCCAAGAGCGGGAGGTCCCGGTGAACGTCCACGTCGTTGAACTCGCCGAGCAGGATCGGCATCGGCTTGCGGGGACCTTGCTCCATCGCATCAAGGACCACGGGGTAGAACTGGGTATCGCAATAGGGGTGGAAGTCGTAGAAGGTCCCGTACTCGCGCAAGTCGCCTCCGTACATCTCCGCTCCGCCCGAATTGTCTTTCACTAGGGGACAACCGGTTAGATCGCGCACCATCGCAGTCAGTTGACGGCGAACAGCGGCAGGCGTCTCGTGAGAGAGTTCGCAGCCGACCGTCCAGCAAACGATGTTGGGATGGTGCCGGTATTGCAGCACGATCCGACGCAGTTCTTCCGACATCGCCGCCTGATGAGAAGGCTCCTGCGAGGGCGCCCAGAGAGGCAGCTCGATCCAGGCCTCCAATCCGGCCGCGGCCAGCAGTTCGAGGTGCCGGTGGCTAGGCATCCAGAGACAGAACTTGACCAGATTGAATCCCATCGAGCGGATGGTCTCGATCTCTTCTTGGATCGTCGCCTCGTCGGGGTCGGGTCGTCCGATTTCCGGGTACCAGCCCCACGTCAACACGCCGCGCATCATCCAAGGCTTGCCGTCGAGCAGCAAGCGCGACCCATCCACTGCGATCCGTGGCGCAGCCGCCGGCTTGGGCGTCACGGGGTCGCTTTCGGACACGACCAGCCGAACCGGCCGGAACAGCCCGCCGAACGTGTGAAAGACGTAGGGCAAGAAGCCGCTGAGCACGCTCTTGACGGGGAACGTGCTCCCGCCGTTTTTGATCACGCGCACCGAAACCTCGACCGTCTGTCCGGCCCACCGATCGAGGCGGACCGAGAAAGCGTCCCATATCCCCTCGTGCAGGCACACGACTTCCCCGTTCACCGCCACCTGAGCCTGATAGCTCACGCCCTCGAACACCAGCCACGCGCCATCTGGGACCTCGACCACGGTCGAATAGACCGCAGGGCCTTCGAAGCGAACCGACGTTTCGCGGTCGAACGCATGGGGCACGGCGACCTCGCGCGGAGGTTGGTCGGGCAGGGTCAAGGTCCAGCGGTCAAGGTTCACGGGGTCATAGGGATACCTCAAGCGGCCTCATCCCCGCCGATGCCCAGTGGTCCCACGGACGTCCCAAAGGCGGGGTTAGACTCGAAAACGATGAACACCGACGTTCTGCGGATCGAACGCTCTCGAATGGACCCCATCGGTCAGTTGGTCGAAGTGCACTGGAAACCCGGGTGCGCCATCGCAAACAACCTCAAGGACCAATCGCTCTTCGTCGTCCGCGGCCTGGTCGAAGGCATGCTCCTCATGGGGCTGGTCTACGACGAGCGCAGTGGGATTCATCACGGCGAAACGACGTACTTCGTCAACTGTGCCTCGGTGGACCACATGCGGACCCTCACCGAACACGAGGCTCTGGCGCGCATCCAGGCTCTCGAGAATCGCTTCGCAGAAGCCCACCCCCGCGACTGATTGGCGGGACATCGTTCGCCCCGATAGGGGCCACAATTGAATCAAAAGCAGCGCGATCTCACCTCGCCTCCCGATTTGACTTTCGACCGCTCGGTCGGTCCGGTTCGGATGCGGCGTCCGGTTTACCGGGACCTCCTTCCGCCTTGCAACAACGCCTGCCCAGCGGGCGAGAACATCCAGGCTTGGCTGGCCAAGGTCGTCGAAGGCGACGCGCGCGGGGCCTGGGAGATTCTGGTTCAGGACAACCCCTTGCCCGCCGTCCACGGGCGCGTCTGTTATCACCCCTGCGAATCCTCGTGCAATCGCGGGCAACTGGAAAGTCCCGTGAGCATTCACGCCGTCGAGCGCTATCTCGGCGATCTGGCGCTGGCCGAAAGTTGGCCCCTACCTAGGCAGGCGCCTCCCTCGGGCAGGCGCGCCCTCGTCGTTGGCGCGGGTCCGGCCGGACTCTCGTGCGCCTACCACCTCGCCCGCATGGGCCATGCCGTCGTCGTGTTGGAAGCCGGCCCCGTCGCCGGCGGCATGATGCACTTCGGCATCCCCGCCTACCGACTCCCCAGGAAGGTACTGGAAGCCGAGGCCGACCGAATCGCCGTCATGGGCGTGAGGTTCGTGTTCAACCACAAGGTCAGCGATCTGACCGGAGAGATGCGCGACGGGAGGTTCGACGCCGCCTTTCTGGCCATCGGGGCTGGAGTCGGCAAGAAGACCGAAATTCCCGCGCGCGAAGCGGGCAATATCCTCGATGCCGTCGGTTTCTTGCGCGACGTCGAACTCGGCTCGGCGCCCAAACTTGGCCGGCGCGTCGCGATCTATGGCGGCGGCAACACCGCCATGGACGCCGCGCGCGTCGCCAAACGGCTTGGCGCCGAGCCCCTGATCATCTACCGGCGCGACCGCGAGCACATGCCCGCCCACTCGTTCGAGGCTGACGAAGCCTTGGAAGAGGGCGTGCAGATCCACTGGCTGCGCACCATCAAGTCCATCGAGGAGACGCGGATCGAAGTCGAGGTGATGACCCTTGACGCGAACGGCCGACCCGTTCCCACCGGCGAAACCGAAGTCCTCGACGCGGACGACCTCATCTTGGCGCTGGGGCAAGATACCGACACCTCGTTCTTGCGCAACGTCGAGGGCCTCGAATTCGGCTCGGACGGCGTCATCCAAGTGAACAGCGAGATGATGACGGGCCGGCCAGGCATCTTCGCAGGCGGCGACATGGCCCCTTCGGAGCGGACCGTGACCATCGCCGTGGGCCATGGCAAGCGCGCCGCCCGCAGCATAGATCGCTACCTCCGATCTCAGGACAGACCCGAGAACAAGCCCAAGGACATCGCCCATCTCGACCGGTTGCGGCTGTGGTTCTTTGCCGATGCCGCCGCGCGCATCCAACACCAGATTCCCCTCAACGAACGGACGCAGGGTTTCGGCGAAGTCGTTCAGGGCCTGACCGAAGCCGACGCCGAATTCGAAGCGAAGCGCTGCTTCTCGTGCGGCAACTGCTTCGAATGCGATGGATGCTACGGGGCCTGCCCGGAGGACGCCATCGTCAAACTCGGTCCAGGCTTGCGGTATTCCGTCAACTTCGACCTTTGCACCGGATGCGGGGCGTGCTTCGACCAGTGCCCCGTCCACGCCATCGCCCTCGTACCCGAGCCGCAGGAGGCGCTCGCGCGATGAAACACACCAAGACCGCCACCCTCGACGGGAACGAAGCCGTCGCCAACGTCGCCTACCGCCTCAGCGAAGTCTGCGCGATCTACCCGATCACGCCTTCGTCCGCCATGGCCGAACTCGCCGACCAATGGGCCAGCGAACACAAGCCGAACCTGTGGGGCTTGGTCCCCGATGTCATCGAGATGCAGAGCGAGGGCGGCGCCGCGGGCGCCGTCCACGGTTCGCTCCAAGCCGGGGCCCTGACGACCACGTTTACGGCGTCGCAGGGCTTGCTGCTGATGATCCCGAACATGTACAAGATCGCGGGCGAGTTGAGCCCGACCGTCTTCCATGTCGCCGCGCGGGCCATCGCCACCAACACGCTCTCGATCTTCGGCGACCACCAAGACGTGATGGCCGTGCGGCAGACCGGGTTCGCACTGCTGGCGTCTTCCTCGGTTCAGGAAGCCCACGACATGGCCCTGATCGCGCATGCCGCGACCCTGGAAGCCCGGATTCCCTTCCTGCACTTCTTCGATGGCTTCCGCACGTCGCACGAGGTGGCCAAGATCAATCTGCTCTCGGACGACGATCTGCGCGCGTTGGTCTCCGACCAGCGGGTCTTGGATCACCGCAAGCGCGGCCTGAACCCCGATCGCCCGTTTGTGCGCGGCACGGCCAGCAACCCGGACACCTACTTCCAAGCCCGCGAAGTCGCCAACCCCTTCTACCTGCGGTGCCCGGACATCGTCGGAGTGAAGCTGCGCGCGTTCGGCGAACTGACGGGCCGGCGCTACCAGCTGTTCGACTACTATGGTGCGCCGGACGCCGAACGCGTGGTGATCGCGATGGGATCGGGCGCGGAAACCGTGCGCGAAACCGTGGAGCACCTCGTGCGCCGGGGCGAAAGGGTCGGCGTGCTGAAAGTCCGCCTCTATCGCCCGTTCGACGTAGCGCGATTCGCTGCGGCACTGCCCGAAAGCGTTCAAAAGATTGCCGTGCTCGACCGCACCAAGGAGCCCGGTTCCTTGGCCGAACCGCTCTACGGCGACGTCGTGATGGCTCTGGCCCAAACCGGGCGACTGGTGCCCCGCGTCATCGGCGGGCGGTACGGCCTGTCGTCGAAGGAGTTCACGCCCGCGATGGCGCTGGCCGTGTTCGACGAGTTGAAGCACGACAGACCCAAGCCTCGGTTCACGGTCGGCATCGAGGACGACGTCACCCACCTCAGCCTCTCGGTGGACGCCGAAGCGATCCCCGAAAGCGTGGGCCTTTTCCGAGCGGTGTTCTACGGCCTAGGGGCCGATGGCACCGTCGGCGCAAACAAGAACACGATCAAGATTCTCGGCGACGAGCCGGGGACCTACGCGCAAGGCTACTTCGTTTACGACTCGAAGAAGTCGGGCTCCACGACCGTCTCGCACGTCCGCATCGGCAAGCGGCCCAT